>JAWLHD010000125.1:0-9501 GCA_041690555.1 Anaerohalosphaeraceae bacterium | reverse complement strand
GAAGATCACAACCTCGCCTCATCCATGCCGCAGAAGGTCGACGAACTGCGAGACATGCTGCACAACTGGCGCAAAGCCGTAAACGCCGCCATGCCCGGTCCGAATCCTGACTACACCGGATGACGCGCCCTCAACAGGACCTGAGAATATCCTGTGCGATTTGAACGCCGATGAACACCCCCCACGCGCCGCCCACCAGCGTCATAATCAGCGCCAGCAGCTTCTGTTTATCCAGGAACAGCCCCAACACGCCCGTGATGATCATGCCCAGCGGGGCGCCGAAAATGACATACAACTGTCCAACAGTTGCAAGCAGATTGCCTCAGCCCGGCTGCAAGACAAAAAGAAACAGCACCACTCCGAGGCCCGTCGCCAGAAACATAGCCGCCATCCTGCCGTAACGCATTACAGAGTTCCTTTCCTGAACCCATTTCAATTCGCAGGCGTTCCAGCAGACGCCCGCCCAACAATCGCAGTATAGCCTTCATTCAAGCGGCTTCTTAAGATATCGCGTATTGCCGCTCCTCGTCGTTACGCCTATCTTGTCCATATAATCCAGAAGCGGAATCGCCCATTTGCGAGTCGTGTCCAGCAGGTATTTGAACGCCACGCTTTCGAGGCGGCCTTCTTTGCCGATGTGCTCGGCCAGCCGCCTCGACGCCTCCCGAATCGCCTCGCGATGAAAGTACAGGTCCCTGTCAACCTGCACGAGCGTCTGCTGCTCCGTCAGGATGCGGATCGTCTTCTGCACCGCAGCGGCCGGTGAATGGCCCGCAGCCGTGACTTCCTCGATTGACGGCGGATTGAACAGCCTCTTTGCAAACTGATCCTCGACCGCCGTCAGCAGCCGCCTCTGGGCGGGGTCGAAGTCCTCGCGGTGTTCGGGCAACGCCAGACACCCTTTGCGCTGGGTCAGTTGGCCCACCGACAGCATCCGCTCAAGCACACCGTCGAAGACGTTCTTATTCATACCGGCAGCTTGCAGCAGCGTTTCGACGGTCATGCCCGGACTTTCGGGCTGGGCGTTGTGGAACTGCCGGACGAGTTCGCTTAACGTCTTTTCCAGATTCCGGGCAACCGAGACATGGATGAACAGATTGCCCGGAAGCCGCATGACCCGACCGGCCTCCTGCAACTGGGCCAGCAGCCCCTCCAATCGCGACGGCAGGATCTTTGCGCGCAGCGAAAGCTGTTGAGCCGCAGCCGCACCGCCCTCGGCCGTCCTGACGCAGTATTCGAGAAACTCCGTTTCGCCAGCGACTGCCTCGGCCCGCGCCTTTGCCTCTTCGAGCAGTTCCGGTCGGCTCCGGCGTATTCGCTGCTCCATCGCCTCAACGATCACCCCGCCGCCGATGGTATTAGCCGGGCTCGGCGTTCGGATGATAAACCGGTCGCGCGGTCCTGCAACCACCGGCCGCTCGGTATGAACCTGCACGACCTGTTCCTGCCCGGCCGTGATCGTATTGCCCTCCATCAGGTACACCTTGGCGACGACCTCGCTTGTGCCGGTGTGAAACTTGACCTGTGTGCCCGTCTTGAGGAAGAGCTTCTCCTGCCCTAACATACGCAGCCTGCAAAGGTACCACTGCCGCGGAGAGAAATACCGCCCCACGCTCACCACGTTGCCGCGAGTGATGCTGCGGTAATCCCACTGCGGCACGCTCAGCGCCGCACACTGGCCCGACACGACCTGCTCGGCCGCGGTGTTGTACACCTGAATCGCCTTGACGCGTCCCTTCTCGCCCTGCGGCAGGAGCACAAGTTCATCACCGACCCTCGCCGAACCCGAAACCGGTATCCCCGTCACCACCGAACCGTACCCTTTGACCGAAAACACCTTTTCGACCGGCAGCCGAAAGACGCCCTCCGTGGTCCTGGGCCGAATACCTTCGACCAGTTCGCGAAGACCCTCATAGAAGCCGTCGAAGCCCTGACCCGTGATCGACGAAACCGGCAGAATCGGCGCATCGCCCAGAAATGTGCCTTGCACGAACCGCCGCACCTGATCAGCAGCCGCTGCTGCCCGATCCGCCGACACGGCGTCCACCTTCGTCAAAGCCACAATCCCGTGAGCCACGCCCAACAGCGTCAGGATGTCCAGGTGCTCCCGCGTCTGCGGCATCACGCCGTCATCGGCGGCGATCACAAAGATGACCCCATCGATGCCCGTCGCGCCGGCAACCATCGTCTTGATGAAGTGCTCATGCCCCGGAACGTCGACGATCCCCACCTCCAGATCGGCGATCGTGCACGGCGCAAAGCCCAGCTCAATCGACATCCCCCGTTCCTTCTCCTCCTTGAGAAAGTCCGTATCGCAACCCGTCAGCAGCTTGATCAGGGCCGTCTTGCCATGATCAATATGCCCCGCCGTCCCCAACGTAATATTTATCCGCGATGTCGCCATAGCCCCAAATCGCCTAACGCTTCACACGTCCGACAGGATAACAAGTAACCAAAAAACTGCAACCAATCATTTGACACTGCCGGTACTTCGCACGATAATGGCTATGGAGAGAATTGGCAATGACGACTCGCCGCCTTCTTCCGGACGTATGACGCTTATGAACGTTATTCGCTATATCGTTGCGATTGGCTGTATTTTGGTAGCTGCCTACACTGTCGCCTTGAATTGGGGATGTGTAATCGTGAGCATCAGGAATAAGAAGCGAGGAATCAACCGGCACCATTCGGTGGTGCCTTTGGGTTCAGCTATCTTTGCAGCTTTCGCATTGATTGCCTATCCCGGGCCCCAGAGATACTTGCTTCTGCTCGTGCCCATTATGGACATCGGTAACTGGCTGCTTCTGTGGCTGCCTGTTGTGTTCATTCGAAGTTTGCGCGACAAGAAGAACTGAAAAGGGTTTGGCGACTGGCCTACGATTGGTTGTCGAGGATTTCGGTGAGGGCCTGCGTAAGGATCTTTTCGTCGCCGTCTCGGAGGGTTCTGGGGTCGAGCAGAACCTGGTCTTTTTGTATGCGGGAAAAGATGGGGGTTTCATGGCTGCGGAGGCGCTTTGCCAGTGTGTCGGCACTCATGTGTTGCGGCGTGATCGTCACCAGCGTCGTCGCCATATTCTGCGTCGGCAGCGACCCGCTGCCCGTCTGCGAAAATCCCGCAATCGTCCCCACCTCCGCCGGGACGTCCTCCTTCTTCAAATGTGCGGCAATCCGCTTCGCCTGCCGAGCGATGTCCTCCGCCGGCCGCAGCAGCATCTCCAACGTCGGCACCTCCCGCAGCGCCGTCGCCTCGTCAAGAAACAGTTTCAGCGTCGCCTCTAACACAGCTAACGTCAGCTTGCCCACGCGCACGATCCGCGCGAACTGATTCTTGCGAACAGCATCGATCCACGCCGCGCGACCCAGAATAATGCCCCCCTGCGACGCACCAATCAGCTTGTCGGCGCTGGAAGTGATGATATCGCTTCCGGCCGCAACCGATTGCGCAAGTGTCGGCTCAGGCTCGAAACCGTACTTCGAAAAATCAACCAACGACCCCGCCCCCACGTCATCGATCATCACCAGCTTATGCCGCCGGGCGATATCAACCATCACATCCAGCGATACCTCGGACGTGAACCCCTCTATCTTGTAGTTGCTCGGATGCACCCGCAAGAGCGCCGCCGTATTCTCCGTGATCGCGTTCTCGTAGTCGCGCGCATGCGTCTTGTTGGTCGTACCCACCTCCACCAGTTTCGCACCACTGAACGCCATCACCTCCGGCAGTCGAAACGCCCCGCCGATCTCCACAAGCTGACCCCGCGAAACGATCACCTCGCGATCTTTGGCCACCGTGTTCAGCACAACCGCCGTCGCCGCCGCGTTGTTGTTAACCACCGTCGCCGCCTCCGCCCCGGTCAGCATCTGCAAGAGCTCTTCAATGTGTCCGTCCCGCTTGGATCGCTTGCCCCCCTCCACGTCCACCTGCAGCAGCGAATAATGCCCCATCTCCTCGGCCAACTGCTCCACGGCCTGCCGGCAAAGCACCGCCCTGCCCAAACCGGTATGAAGCACGATCCCCGCCGCATTGATCACCCGGCGATAAAACCGGTGCACAAGCCTCTCCACCCGCGCCGCCGCGTCCGCCATGATCCGCAGATCGATACCGTCCTCCAGACCCTCCGTCTGCCCGGAAAGTATCGCCCGCCGCACCTCGTCGCTCGCCCGGCGAAACGAATCCGCAACAACCGCCCGCCCGAACCGCTCGATAAGTTTCGCAACCGGCGCCTGCTTCAACAACGCATCCAAAGACGGTATCCGCCGTAAGAGTTCCTGACTCGATTGAACCATTTATACCTCACTCGTCTCTGCAAGGAGAATGTCGCCGATAACCGTTGCCAATTCCCCCGTTTTGTTTGCGATCGACACGACCGCCGCTGTATTCGCCTTATCAGGTGGACGGCGGGTTAGCCGTCGCGCCGCCCCATACGCCCACAACGTCCGACACCAGCGCCGTGTTCCGAATATTGGACAAGCTGATCGCCCCGTCCCGCCTCTGGTTGGCCGTCGCCCATCCCGTCGGGTCCGCAAGAAACGCCCGCGCCTCCTGCATGTTCACACGCCCCTCGGCAAGCCATTCATGCAAAAGCAGCGTCGGAAAACACACCCTGTGCCGCAGCGAAACATCCTGCAAGCGTTCCGGCCCGATACTCTCGTCGTAAACCATCGGCCGGTTCCTGAAGGCGTGCGAACTGCCGTCGACCAGCAGGTATTGCACAACGTCCGTATGCGACAGAACCGCATTAACGCCATCCTGCACGAAGCCGTCAAAACCGTCCAGCTCGTTGTTGAACATATAACTGGTTACCGCATGGCCCCCATCCCGGCCCCACTGGGCTTCGAACTCATTCCGCACGCTGCCGCCGCTCGGCGACCGTCCCGACGGACAGAACAGCACGTGATCACTCCCCGACGGCAGCGGGATAATTTCCTCCGTCGCCATCAGGTGCCCAAGGTTCACCTGCCGATAGCCAGACGAACTGATCGGCAGCGGACAATTCGCCCCCTCCGAAACACGCCCCCAGGCATCCCAGCTCGTCCGGGAATCGCCCGGCACAAGCCTGTCGTCATTGTCAAGCGCATACACGTGAATCGACTGACCCATAGCCCGAAGATTCGATAGGCAAACCGCACGCTTGCCGCGCTCGCGAGCCTCCTGCAAAGAAGGCGTCATTATCGAAAGTAGAAGCGCGATTATCGAAATCACCACCAGCAGTTCGATTAGCGTAAATCCTTTACCGGCATGTCGAGACATAATCAGGCCCTTTCGGTCTTGTTATCGCTCCACCCACCTGTATTATAACGCACACGACACCCTCAGGAAAAAGGATTTTACGAAATTCCTTTGTTTTGACCCCCAATCAACTGTAATATAACCAATGCAGCGGCATCTATGTAATAGAGAGAACTCGAGGGCAGGTTCCAGTGAAGAATTTTTTTATTGCACTTTTCGGTCTTGTTTGGCAGGCCCTGTCCGGCTTTTGGCAGCGGATCCGCGACGGCGGCCTGAAGCGGGCTGCAGCCGGTTCTTTAAGCCGGCTCAAGTCCGCCTCTGCCCACAGCGACACCGAATATCCTTTTTATCGCAGACGTCCCGTCCTCATTGCAGCCGCCGCCATTATATGTCTTATTGCGGTCTTCATCTACTTCCACGGCGGCTCGGAACCGGACCTGCCGCGGTTAAAAACCCTCACCGCACCGTCCGTTCGCGACAACAATGGCGACACATGGAGCCTCCAACTCATGAAGGGCCAATCCTCGTTTGTGCGCGGCACAAACAATCCCGGCCCGCCCCTGACCATCACGACCGACTCCGAAGCATGGGGCGACTCTATTACCATCGGCGTCCATCTTGAAGGCCAGGCAGGCGAAAAATACGTCCCCGGCGCCTTGAAAAACGGCCAATGGCAGCCCGCCCCCAGCTTCCGGATAGTCGCCGAAAACGGCCAGGTCCTCGCCCAGGGCCGCTTTGAGTATGGATGAGGCGGCGTCTGCAGGCTCTCGTGTCGGGCGCCCCGCTCTTTCAGAGGAAGATACCAGGTGGAAATCGACGCCAATCTCGGCCCGTTCGAAACAAACCGCCGGGAGCAGTGGTATACCTTTAACTGACGACGATTTTCGGCGTTGCCTATGCCGTATGCATGTGCTAATATTGACTCCTCGTGTTCTGAAACAGGAGGCGTTTTATGAAAAAGTTGCTCACCGCCGCCGCGATTGCATTTGTGGTTCTGGCGATCCTCGCCGCCCGTCCCCTCATGCGCGGAAAAGGTCAGATCGCCACCGACACTCCCGGCGTCGAACTGATACTTCACGGCCCATGGGGATTCACCTGCACAATAACCTCCCCTGATGAACCGCGAACGGTCCGAGCCGGCGTATACAGACCGGCACAGTTGCACAGAACAATCCAAAGAGAGCCCGCATCCGGTTCCGAAACCGCCGAAACATGGCAGATGTACAGCACCGGCCCTTGGGGCGACATCGCCCGCATCGATGTCAATGAAGGCCAGGCAACCATCCTCAGCTTCAACGCCCCGGCAACCGCCGGTGTAAACGTAGATATAGTCCGACCTTACGTAAACTTAGGCCTGCGGATCGTCGGACCCAACGGTGAACATTATGACCCGGTCATCCGCAAAAACGGCAGAAACACGGCAAAGCCGAAACTCACCATATTCGATGAAGCCGGCAGCCAGCTCCACGCCGGCAGCTTCGAGTTTGGCTGAGGCGGAACCTGCCGGTACTCGTGGCGAGTGCCAAAAGGTTTCGAGGGCAAATTCCGCGTCGCGGTTGACATTGATTCGGGCCCATTCGAAATAACGCAGGACGAAACCTGGCACATGTTCAAATAGACGAATATAAGCGTTCACGAATATCGGCGGGCAAGAGCAGCATCCTCTTGCCCGCCTTTTTTTTGCCCGAACCCAACCAAGGGAACAAGCAATGAAGAAGATTGAAGGCATCGGACTCCAGGACGTGCAGGCCGTCTACAGCGGACCCGAAGGACGACTCTGGGAACTCATCATGGGCGAGCAGATTCATATCGGAGGGTTCGTCTCCTCGGCGGACCTTGCCCAGCGAGCACAGATCACCCCGGGAGCAAACGGCATAGACTTGTGCTGCTGCACCGGCGCAGGAATGCGATTTCTCGTCCGAATGCAGGACGTTGCAAGAATGGTCGGCGTCGACGCCACGCCCGCCGTCATCGATGTAGGACGCCGCCGATGCCGCGCAGAAGGCCTCGCCGAATGTATCGACTTCGTCCTCGCCGACGTCTGCGACAGCGGTATCGAAAGCAGCGCCGCCGACTTCGTCTGGGGCGAGGACGCATGGTGCTACGTCCAGGACAAAGCCCGCCTCATCGCCGAGGCCGGACGAATAACAAAGCCCGGCGGCACAATCGCATTCACCAACTGGGTCGAAGGACCCGCCCGACTCGACGACGACCAGGCCGACCGTTTGCTGCGCTTCATGAAGTTCCCCAACATCCAGGACATCGACGGCTACCGCGACATGCTTCAGGCAAACGGCTGCGAAGTCCTCACCGCCGAGGACACCGGCCGATTCGCCCCATACGTCGATCTCTATCTCGACATGATCGGCAAACAGTTGGGCTACGACGCCATCAAGATCATCGGCTTCGACAAAGAATTGTTCGCCGCAATCGCCGCCGAAATGCAGTTCATGCAGCAGCTCGCCCGCGAAAGTCGAATCGCACAGGCAATCTTCATCGCCCGAAAAAGAGACTGATAGAGGGAGAATCATATGACACAATGCTGCTCCAACCCCAAACCCGCCGACAACAGCCCCCACGCGTGGTTCGCCGGCATGATTGGTCATTGTTATGAATACGCCGTTGACGCCAGGGCAAACGGAAAAGGCATTGTCGGCATCATGTGCGAGTTCACACCGCGCGAGCTGATCATGGCCGCCGATGCGGTGCCCGTCTGCCTCTGCGGCGGCTCCCAGCAGACCATCGCCTCCGCCGAACAGCACCTCCCCGCCAACCTCTGCCCGCTGATCAAATCCACATATGGCTACCACGTCCAGAAGAGCAACCCCTTCCTCGAAATGGCCGACCTCATCGTCGCCGAGACCACCTGCGACGGCAAGAAGAAGATGTACGAGCTGTTGGCCCAAAGCAAGCCAATGCACGTACTCGAGCTGCCGCAAAAACCCGATGACCCCGACGCAATGCAGCACTGGCGAAACGAGCTGCACAAATTCAAAAGTGTCCTGGAAGACAGATTCTGCGTCGGCATTACCGACGACCGCCTCCGCTGCGCGATCCGCACCATGAACAGCGAGCGCTCCCTCCGGCGGCGGCTGGCCGAACTGATGACCGCCGACTCGCCGCCCATCACCGGCAGACAACTGCTCGCACTCAAGAGCAGCATCTCCGGCATCCAGGCCGACTTCGAACAATACGAAACGCTGCTCCAACTCCACGGCGAAACCCCGCCGACCGCCTCCGCAAACGGCCGCCGGGTCCGAGTCCTGCTCACCGGTGTTCCCATCGCCCACGGCGCAGAACGCATCGTAGACATCATCGAGCAAAGCGGCGGCCTCGTCGTCTGCATGGAAAACTGCACCGGCCTGAAGCCCATCCTCGAAGACGTCGACGAAGATACGCCCGACCCGATGGAAGCAATCGCCCAGAAGTACTTCCATCTGCCCTGTTCCGTCATGACCCGCAACGACCGACGCATGGAACTGCTCCAACAGCTCGCCCGCCAATACCGCCCCGACTGCATAATCGACCTCGTCTGGCAGGCCTGCCTCACCTACGACGTCGAATCTCATTTCGTGCGCCGGCTCGCCGCCGAAAAGCTGAACCTGCCCTGCCTCAAGATCGAAACCGACTACTCGCCCTCCGACTCCGCCCGCATCGCCGTGCGAATCGAGGCGCTCTTCGAGACCGTGCGAAAGGACTGAGCCCAGGTGCAGAGAATCGTCTACACATGCCCGTTCGTCCCCGCCGAGTGGATCGCCGCCCACGGCCTCCAGCCTGCGCGCGTCGTTCCCCGATCCGACTGCACGAGTGCCGCAATACCTCCCATCGAAGGCCTCTGCCCCTTCGCACAGGCGTTCGCCGCCCAGGTCATCTCGGATTCTCTATCGCAAGGCGCCGTCTTCACCACCGCCTGCGACCAGATGCGAAGGGTCCGCGACCTCGTCACCGACCGCACGACCGCCCCGACATTCCTGCTCAACCTCCCAAAGACCTGGCAGAACTCCGAATGCACCCAACTGTACATGGACGAACTCCGCCGTCTGTCGCGATGGCTGTGCACACTCGGCGGCCGCCCCCCGTCCGGCGAAACCCTCGCTGCAACCATGATCGACTTCGACCGGCACCGACACGCAATGCGTACAGCCGGATGCAAAACGCAGCCCTCTTGTCCGTGCCACGACGGCCGTGTCAAGCTCGCCCTCGTCGGAGGCCCAATCCTCGCCGGCGAATTCCAGCTCTTCGATCTCGTGGAGCGATGCGGCGGGCGCATA
>JAWLHD010000124.1:3308-9513 GCA_041690555.1 Anaerohalosphaeraceae bacterium | reverse complement strand
CTGGCCCCCAACGAGTCCGCCGGCACGTTCGATATCGACTCCTTCTTCACCGTCTACGATACCCGTCACACTATCAACAACCCCATCTTCATCCTCGCAAGCGCCCGCTACTTTGCATGGACCCAGGACCTGGACTTTCTCCACAGGCAGATCAACCGCATGCGCCTCGCCCTTCGCCACCAGCAGACCGCAATGGGCGGCCTCGAACACAAACACATCCGCAACACGTGGCCAGGCCACGAAGGCCTCCCCGGCTTCACCAAAGATGAAAATGGCAAGAAGACCATCCTCGGCGGCAGAGGCATCGGCAACAACTACTGGGACCTTATGCCCTTCGGCTGGGACGACCTCTACGCCACAAACCAGTACTACGCCGCCACAATCGCCCTGGCCGAACTCGAAGATGCAATCGACGACGATCCCGGCTGGGACATGCCCCTCGGCGCACTCAAGTTCGATCCCGCTTTTCTTCGCAGGCATGCCGCCGAAGTCAAACGCACCGCCAACGACCTCTTCTGGAACGACCGCACAGGCCGCTTCATCGCCTCCATCGACAAGGAAGGCCGCCGCTACGATTACGGGTACACCTTCCTCAACCTCGATGCGATCTGGTACGGCCTTGCCGACGAACCACATAGCCGCTCTATCCTCGACTGGATCGCAGGCGACCGAATCGTGGAAGGGGACACCTCAACCGGACCTGACATCTACCACTGGCGGTTCGGCCCAAGAGCCACCACACTCCGCAATCTCGAATGGTACGGTCAGGGCTGGCACGCACCGGAATCCATCCCCTGGGGAGGCCAGATCCAGGATGGCGGCGCCGTCCTGGGCTTTTCATTTTACGACCTCTGGGCACGCCTCAACGTCCGCGGCCCCTACGATGCATGGAGCCGCCTGAGCGATATTCTCAGATGGGAAAAGGAAGTCCAAGCCGAAGGCGGCTACCGAAAATACTACGAAGGCGGCAAGCGCGGCACGACCCTCCAGGGCGGCGGCACAGCCGGCGGCCTCGGCATCGACTTCGAATTCTACGAAAGCTCCCTCATACCCTCTATCGTCGTCTACGGCTTCATGGGCATCAATGCCCTACCAGGTGACGTACTCCGGATCAACCCCGCTATGCCCAACGCCTGTCCCCGGATGGAAGCGAGGTCGATTCTCTACAAGAATACCTGCATGAACATAACCGCCGCCGCAAACTCCGTAACCGTCGAACTGCTCGACGAACCGCCAACTGCAATCCGAATAGAAACTCCCTGGGGCAAGAAGCAAATGCAGAACCGAAGCGTCTTCACATTCAAGAGGTGAGCCCCCGTGTCCAGACGACTCGCCCAGACTTACCACAATCTCTCGCAGTTGCTGGGTGCCGGCGTCCCCGTCCTCCGCGCCTTTGACACAGTCTCCGCCCAACCCGGCCGGCTCGGAGCCGTGCTCAAGCAAATGCGGCAGGCCGTCCGCTCAGGCGACACAATCGCCGACGCAATGCGATCCCACCGGCGAGTCTTCGCTGACTTTGATATAGGCGTCGTCGCCGTCGGCGAAGAGTCCGGCGCCCTCCCCGAGCGTCTCGAACAGTTGGGCGCCTGGTACGATTTCATCGCACGCATGAAGGGCATCCTCATCTCGGGCCTTGTATACCCCCTCTTCGTCCTTCACGTCGGCGCACTGCTGGCGCCCGTGCCCAGCTTCATCCTCGGTAGCAGCGGCGCCTCCGGATACATCCGCGCCGTGCTGACAATCCTCGCCCTCGTCTATATCCCCCTGCTTGCCGCAATCGCCTTCGTCAAACTCCAGCCCCGCCGGGGCTCCGTCCGCCTCGTCATCGACAGATGCCTTCTCGCCGTACCGGTGCTCGGCGGCGCACTCGAGAAGCTCGCCTTCAGCCGATTCACACACGCCTTCCACATCGCCTGCAAGGCCGGCATACCGCCCATCCGATGCATGGAAATGGCCCTGAACTGCACTCAAAATGAAGCTCTCGCCGCACGTCTTGCGCCGGGCCTGCAAAGTGCAAGAGAAGGACAGGACATAAGCACCGGCTTCTCAGACCAAATCCCTCTCGACTACCGCCAGATTTGGCAGGTTGGCGAAGAAACAGGCGACCTCGACGATGTCACCGCAAGACTCGCGAGACAAACCGCCGAATCCGCCGAACTACGACTCACCGAACTGGCACGATGGCTCCCAAGAATCGTATACTTCTTCATCATGGCGGTAATGGCATACCACATTTTCAGAGGATATGCACAAATAGCCGCCACATACAGATAGGAATGCCGACACGACTTGGTACAATCATGTTCGGCGGCGAAATGATTCGAATAGACGCTCCGCGGCACCAAATGCGCACTGTGCGCGATCAGACCTCCGGCCCCACATTCAGCGGCTCCGAAACCCGATCCGCCTTGCGAAACGAAGCCAGATCCTGCGGCTCAGCCACCTTGCGATAGCCGAGGGCCTTCACCACCTCCAGCACCTCCGTCCACGTTGGAAAAGGCCGCTGGTTCTCCTTCTTGTACCGATCGATCGCCATGAGGAAATCAAACTGCTCGTCCGTCATCTCCCCTTCTTCGGCCGCCCGGCGTTCTTCGCTCCTGCGATGCCCCGGGCCCCTCCGGCGATTCAGTCCAAGACGCCTGTCAACAACGCTCTTGCGCCGTTCAACAAATGATCCTTCTCCCAGTACGGGATCCTTCGCTTCGCTTGTCATTTCCATCATCCGTTCGGTCAAGTTGCCCCCGTGCGATATATGTGCGAGGCCTGGCCCAGTCAATACTGATCGTCTTCGAACTCGTCGTCGCCGGCATCGTCCTGGTCTTCGAAGACCATGTCGTAGAAATCGCTATACGCCCCTTGAGACTCGATCAGCACATGAGCCTCGTCGAGGTAGTCCTCAGGAACCATTACCGCAATACCCGGAAAACCGCCTGCCGTGTCGGGCTGCGTCCTGATCGCCGCCGGAATATCTCCTTCGTTCAGCAGCTTTTTGTATTCCTGCGCCAGTTCCATGTCCTCGGCAAAAGCCACCGTGACAAACTCCTTCAGGGTCGCCTGGCGCCCGGGTTTCTTTTTCCGACGATTCGGCATTTCACTACTCCGTATTTCTCGTGGGGCAAAACAACGTCAGCCTGAAAACCAAGCCACGTATCGTCCATAGCAACCGACCGGTTTATTTAATATTCTCCAAAAACTTCACCGCTCCGGCCCCCAGGCGCGTGTCCACGTGTTGCAGGCGCCCATATTTTGCCGTTATAAGCCCTGAGAGTGGAAAATTTTTGCGTACTGAGCCATTTTTATGTTGCAACACCGCTACGCGCGACGGAGAATACCGCCGTTTCAGTCAGTTATTTGGCCTCCAGGCCGGATATTATGGGAACTCTTATTTTTCACAAGGAGGTTTCACTATGGCCAAGAAGAAGAAGGCGGCTAAGACAGCCAGGAAGGCCGCGGCAAAGGAGCCGCTGGTCGTAGCAAGCAAGGTCAAGGCCTACATCAAGAGCAAGGGCATGATGACGTCTTCCGAGTCTCTCGGAGCGCTTAACGAAGCCGTCTACGCCATGCTTGATCAGGCCGTTACTCGTACCGAGGCAAACCGCAGAAGTACCGTCAAGCCCCAGGACCTCTGACATTGCCCGATTATTCAACCTGCAAAGCCGTCGCCTGCTCGGGCCGACGGCTTTGTTAGTTGAATCATAAATGTCTCTCCATGACCTGTTATCAAAGCTGTCATGACTGATTCGGTGCACTTGCGCAATTCTTGTTAAGCATCTCCGGACCACGGACGATATACCAAATGACAGAAGTCCGTTTGCGTATTAAAGAAAAATTTTTGTAAATTTATTGGACGCACGACCGACTGGAGGCTTATAATTGCGGTGCACGGAAGTTGTTGTAATGACGGCAGTTTGCATTCAGGCGTAACACAATGGAATTGAGCATGTCTGAGGGAATGGGCCAGGTCGGAAGTGGGGGTGCTGAATGAAAGTATTCATGCTTGGCTGGGAGTTCCCGCCCTTCATTAGCGGCGGCCTGGGCACCGCCTGCTACGGTCTCACAAAGGCGATGAGCAACATTGGGATAGATGTGTTGTTCGTACTGCCCCGAGCCGTAGACACTGAGCACGCCACTCACGTCAAGATGCTCACCCCAAAACCCACTCCGAGTGGAACCGAACTCCAGTATGCCTATGATGAACTGCGAAATGTGCGGTTTCTGGCTATTGAGTCCATGCTTTCCCCCTACACCGACCCGGAGCAGTTCCAGCAGCGGATGGAGGAAGTCATTCAGGTCAAGCGTACGCACCACGCCGAACCCGGCCAGGTCGAACAGCAGGCCTTCGGCGCCCAGCATTATGCCGGCGATATGTTCACCGAAGTCCATCGCTACGCAAACGCAGCCGTGAAGCTCGCAATGGAAGAAGATTTCGATGTCGTGCACGCACACGACTGGATGACCTATCCCGCCGGAATAGCGGTCGCCGCGGTAACCGGACGCCCGCTGGTCGTACACGTCCATTCCACCGAGTTCGACCGAAGCGGCGAACACGTCAACCAGATGATCTACGATATCGAACGTCGCGGAATGCACGCCGCGGCAAAAGTCATCGCCGTCAGCCACCTCACCCGGAACATCATCCTCAGCCGCTACGGCGTTACCGGCGACAAGGTCGAAGTCGTCTACAACGGGGTCGAACGAAACGGCGATGCGCGTTTCATGCCGCGATCCGGCATTGCCAGCGACGAAAAGATAGTGCTTTTCCTGGGCCGCATCACGATGCAGAAAGGCCCTGAGTACTTCCTCATGGCTGCGAAGAAGGTCCTCGAAGAAATGGAAAACGTCAAGTTCGTCATGGCCGGAAGCGGCGACATGATGCACAGGACAATCGAGATGGCCGCCGAAATGGGCATTGGCCACAAAGTCCTGTTCACCGGTTTCCTCAGAGGCGAAGATGTCGAACGCGTCTACCAGATGGCCGACCTCTACGTCATGCCCTCTGTATCCGAGCCGTTCGGAATTGCACCGCTCGAAGCCCTGAACCATGATGTGCCCGTACTTATCAGCAAGCAGAGCGGCGTTGCCGAGGTCCTGACTCATGTTCTGAAAGTCGACTTCTGGGACATTAACGAAATGGCCAACAAGATCGTTGCGGTGCTTAAGTATCCGCCTCTGCAGTTGACCCTGCGAGAGCACGGCAATTTTGAAGTCCGAAGACTGCGATGGCAGGATGCCGCCGAAAAATGCGCCCGCGTATACAGCGACACGATGGTGCATGTGTAACTAATTATTTCAGGATGGAGTCGTCATGTCCTCGGTGTGCTTCTACTTTCAGGTGCATCAGCCCTTCAGGCTGAGACACTACACGGTATTCGACAAGACCCCCCAGTATTTCGACGAGTTCAAGAACGCCTCGATCTGCCGCAAGGTCGCCAACAAGTGCTATCTGCCGACCAATCGGCTTCTCCTCAAGCTGATCCGCAAATTCGGCGGCCAGTTCCGCGTCTCGTTCAGCGTCACCGGCGTTCTCCTGGAACAGTTCCACAAGTACTGTCCCGAGGTCATCAGCACCTTCGACGCCCTCGCCCAGACCGGCTGCGTGGAGTTTCTCGCCGAGACTTACTATCACAGCCTCAGCTACCTCTACTCGCGATCTGAATTCGCCGACCAGATACTCAAGCACATAGCAATGATCGAGCAGTTGTTCGGCCAGACGCCCCGTGTCTTCCGCAACACCGAGCTTATCTATAACAACGACCTCGCCCGAACTATTGAATCCATGGACCGCTTCGACGGCATACTTGCCGAAGGCGCAGACCACGTCCTCGGCGACCGAAGCCCCAACTTCGTCTACAGCCCGCCGGACTGCCAGAAGACTCGACTTCTCCTCAAGAACTACCGCCTCAGCGACGACATCGCCTTCAGATTCTCCAACCGCCACTGGAAGGAATTTCCCCTGATGGCCGACAAGTTCGCCCGATGGATCAACCACGTAAACGGCAATGGAAATGTCGTCAATCTCTTTATGGACTACGAAACCTTTGGCGAGCACCAGTGGGAGGACACGGGAATCTTCGATTTCCTCTCACACCTGCCCTACGAAGTCCTCAAACACCCCGACAACAACTTCCTCACACCCACCGAAGTCATCGAACGCTACAAGCCCGTCGGTGTTATCGACGTCCCGCACATCGTCAGTTGGGCCGAC
>JAWLHD010000124.1:0-3298 GCA_041690555.1 Anaerohalosphaeraceae bacterium | reverse complement strand
GAACGGGATCTGTCTGCGTGGCTTGGCAACGCCATGCAGTCCAACGCCCTTCACGAAGTCTATCGTCTCGAAGGCCTCGTCAAACAGGCCAAGAACGAGCATCTCATGGCCGACTGGCGCCGCCTGCAGACCTCCGACCACTTCTACTACATGTGCACAAAGTACTTCGCCGACGGGGACGTCCACAAGTACTTCAACCCGTATGACTCACCATATGACTCGTACATAAACTATATGAATGTCTTGAGCAACCTGAGAAAGCGATGTCTGCAAACCGGCGCCGAAACGGCAGCTCAGTGTACCGCCTGAAATAAAGGGGGCAATGAGAATCTTCTGAGCCTGCCCCCGTTAGAAACTATTCATGCAGCAATGGGGTGGCGACCACCGGGCAAGAATGATAAACCGCGGCGCGGCGGACAAAGTAGACAGGCCGTTTCAAAGCCCGGCCGCACGACAAAGCAAACAGAATACACGGAAGGATTATAAATGTTGGCTTCGAAGGACCGCCTGCACGGACAGGACCTGTCCATACACTTTCAAAAAGCACGCTCCGACGCGCTGCTCGAACGCGAGTGGCTGCTTACAAACAGCCGCGGTGGCTTCGCCGCCTCCACTATCGCCGCCTGTAACACGCGTCGATATCACGGCCTCCTCGTAGGCGCCCTCAACCCCCCCGCCAATCGAGTTGTCGCCCTTTCATGCTGTAAGGAGATCGTTCGCATTCAGGGTGTCGAAGTCGACCTCGGTAATTTCGAATTCTCAGGTCGCCTGGCGCTTAGCGGCCTCCGCTACGCCGCTTCCTTCCGCAGGGATACCGGCGTCCATTTTGATTATGACCTGGGTCTCCTTCAAATCACCAAATCCCTCTACCTCCTCCCCGACACCGATATTGTCGCCCTCGTCTACCGCTTTGCAAATGTCTGCGAGAAATGCGAATTCGAAGTCCGCCCCTTCGCCGCTATGCGTGATTTCCACGCCCTCCAGAAATCCCACGCTCCCCTTGCCTCGGAATGGCGGGACGATGGCCTGGCTATACACGCCGGCACTTCCGACACCGGCGAACTCTTCCTCCTCAGCGACCATATGTGGTTCGAGAGTGATCCCCAGTGGTGGTACAACTTCTTCTACCGCAAGGAAAAACAGCGAGGCCAAGACTCCACTGAGGACCTCTGGTCTCCCGGAGTCTACAAGTGCCGCATCGAGTCCATGTCCTCGGTCGTCCTCTGGGGCGCCCTCGCACGGCGCGGCGAATCCCACCTCCACCTCAATGTTGACCTTGACATCGCAGTCGAAAGCCTTTCCATCCGGGACCGCGAAATTGCCGACGAAGAAAGAGTCCGTGATCCCATGCTCCGCCAGCTACACCGCTCAGCCGCCCAGTTCGTCGTCGAACGACGCATCAACGGCAAAGACTCATGGACCATCCTCGCCGGCTACCCCTGGTTCCTCGACTGGGGCCGCGATACATTCATCGCCCTGCCCGGCCTGCTCCTGTCCACTAACCGGCTGCGCGAAGCCGCCGCCGTGCTTACAACTTTCGCCGCAGCCGAAAACCAGGGCATGATCCCAAACCGTTTCGACGACTACGGCGGCGAACCCCACTACAACAGCATCGACGCCTCACTCTGGTTTATTCACGCCGCCTTCGAATACCTCTACAAATTAAAGGGGTCAGACACTATTTCCGCCGCTGACGACGACACCCCCCCGCCTCCCGACATCTTCGCCTCCAAATTGCTCCCTGCAATACGCCGCATCGTCGCCGCCTACAACAGGGGCACACGCTTTGGCATCCGCGCAGACAATGACAGCCTTATCATGGGCGGAGACGCCGACACCCAGCTCACATGGATGGACGCGAAGTGTGACGGCATCGCATTCACGCCCCGATACGGCAAGGCCGTCGAAGTAAACGCCCTCTGGTACGAGGCACTCGCCAATCTCGCCGAATACTACCGCGACAAGGACCAGGCGGAAGCTGACGCCTTCCGGCACTGGGCCGACCGCGTCGGCGGCCGCTTCGCCGAACTCTTCTGGAACGAAAAAGCCGCCTGCCTCTACGACTGCATCCTGCCAGATGGCACGCGCGATGCCGCGATGCGCCCGAACCAGATCTACGCAGTCTCCCTCCGCCACACCGCCCTCTCCCCCCAGCAGCAGAAACACGTCCTCGCCGCGGTGAAGCGCGATCTGTGGACCCCCTATGGCCTCCGCTCGCTGGCCCGCACTGACCCGCGATACGTCGGACGCTACCTCGGCGACCGAATGCAGCGAGACCGCGCCTACCACAACGGAACAGTCTGGTCCCACTTGATGGGCCCGTTCATCGACGCCTACATCCGCGTGAACGGCTCCGACCGCGTAACGAAGGCCGAGTCGCTCGAAATGCTTGAACCCCTCCTCGACCACTTCACCGACAGCGGCTGCATACACAGTATCTCTGAAATATTCGACGCCGACGAACCGCACAACCCAAGAGGGTGCTTCGCACAGGCATGGAGCGTAGCCGAACTCCTCAGAACATACGCTATGGTGGCAAGCTAATATCCGCACACCAGGCACTAAAGGAGCATTATGGCATCGCCGTTGTCCGTCGCGCCAACTGGATTGGAACGTCCCATGGATCCCGCAGCGTAATCACCGTCGATCCGTCCGGCGTAGTCTCCTCTATGACCAGTGTCGCCCCTGCGGCGATGAGCCTGTTCTGCTCGCTTGCCGGGTCTTTGCACGCAAAAGCAACGTGAAATCGCAGGTGGTGCTGCTGGCCATAGACCGGGATCGCATCGGCAGGATTGGAGTATATCTCCATGATTGTCCGACCCGTCGAGTCCGCCAGAAAATGCGTAAACGGGGCCGTATCCTGCCTGCGGACGATCAGCGCTCCAAGATGGTCCACGTACCAGTGCGCCATTGCCGCCGCATCCGGCACGTTGATTGCGAAATGCTCGAACTTCAAGGTAGCCTCCTTACTTGCTCAGTTGCCCCCCTGCCGCTTTACTACGGGCGCCGTAACTCGTTTCACCAAAAGGTCTTCGAAAGCGGCCATGTCCTTCCAGGCGGTCGCGACCTTCATTTTCTTGCCATTTTCGTCGATTCGTGTAAACCCGTCGTCAGTGACGCGGATGGGCAGTTCCTCCATCTTCACGAGGTCCTGTGAGAATGCCAGGTAGATGGCGACGGTGTCGAAAAGCGTGCTGGATGCGGTTTCGTCGGTCTTGATTTCGCCTGGTTTATTGTCGAGGCGCCATATTCTGTAGTTTTCAATTAGTGCCCTTGTGAGGGGGTCGTCGCAGTCTCG
>JAWLHD010000123.1:0-9519 GCA_041690555.1 Anaerohalosphaeraceae bacterium | reverse complement strand
TTTTCTTCCACCCCTCACGCCGAAAACATGAATTCCGGAACCCGCTGCACCTTACCCTCCCCATCCACACAAGCCAACACCGATCTACCTTCTGCCAGAATTAACCCCGTTTCCAGCCTCTTAAGGGCATATTCATGCCCAACCTTGGCCATCGATATCTCCGTACACCTCGTCGTCAATTCGAGCTGCTCGTCATAAAACGCCGGCCTCCGGTACCTCACGTTAAGCTCAACAACCACAAAAAACACCCCTGACTGCTCTAAATCGCGGTATACGTACCCGTTGACCCGCAAAAGCTCCGTCCGACCCATCTCAAACCAAACCGCATAAACCGAATGATGCACCACCCCAGCCTGATCCGTCTCGCAATACCGAGGCACAATCCCAATCTTATGACAATCAATATTCATTCAAAACCTGCGTTTTCAGCCTCAAAACCCGCGATTCCACCGCCTGCATCGCGGCTCACACATCCTACCCCAAACCCACCCCTCAGCCAACTCCAAATAATGCGGCGTTTTCAATCCAAGCTCCCCACACAAAGCGCCACGGCAAGCTTCTGGATATAATAAGGATCCCCCGGTCCATGCGGGATATCCACCAGTTCAGCCAGCCTGACGCGGTCACGCCCTGCTATAAAAGCTTGTGCAGCAAAGCCTTGCATCGTCAACTGCGGCAACTGCATGGCGTTCTCATGCGACGCCGGGCTCAACGGACCCCATGCCAGAAACCAGTAAGGCCTCTGCTCGTCAAGGTACTTCACCACCAAAGGCTCCGCCGAATCCGGTGCGTAACGTCGAACCAGAAGCCCGATCTCCGGCGTCAGCCAGGTCCACCGCGGTATCCCGCGCCAAAGCGAAAGCTGATTGCTCGAAACATTGCCCCGCGGATAGCGCCGAGCCTCATCAAGCCGCTTCTGCAGCAACTGCCGAGTAGCCGGCAGCAGGTGCCCGAGCGCTTCATCATCGCCAAATTGCTTTGCCATGCGGCAAAGGGCGATATGACCCGTCAGGCGGGCATTACCCCAGTCAACGTTCGCGCCCGTCGCACCGCCATAAGTCTGTGCCTGGCGCAGGCGCGGCCAAATCTGCCGAATATCATCCCATCGCCCCGTGCGATCCGCCCAAAGCCATGCCGCATAAGCCCGCTCCAAGCCGGGTTTGCGAGCCATCCAGAAGAACCGCTCTTCGTGCTTTGTCAAAAGGAATCGTTCACGCGGCGCTCCCTCGCCGTGTTCATATCTCGGCAAATCGACAATGGGGTTCGGTTTGCCCCAGCCGGCCTGGACCCACTGGACCACCTTTTCCTGAGTCTCCTCAGGCAGACAAGGATACGCCCAAGACAACGCCTCAATGTCATCCGCCGGATCGGTAAAGAACTCCAAATGGTCTACGGGATGCTTGCCGCCCATTTGCCTGTACGGCATCCAGCGGCGCTGCCAGACGAGCTCCAGGACTGCCAAATCAAGCCGCTCGGCCAGATGCAGCCCACCAGAGTCGCTCGGTGGCGAAACTGCCGGATGAGCCCCGAATATAATAGCATCGCACTCATCGGCCGTGAGCAGCGGGTAACTGCTCTCCAGAGGCAACTGTCGCGTCCCCGGTGGGATCGGCAGCCCCTCCGGGTAGTATCGCACTTTGTCCTCGTCATCCGGCGGAGCGACATAGTCCCAGTCGATCGGAAAAGTCTCGGCGGCGGCCCGAGCCTCGTCAGCGGTAAACGGCTCAATTCCCCAGGCCGCAAGCGATCTCTTATTCTCGAGCTTAGGAGCCGTTTCCGCAGGCTCCAAGGCTATCAGTTTGCCGCCTCCGATGTAAAAAATACGCCCGGCCGCAACAACCGCAGGCATATTCGCCGCATTGTGATTGCCCGTGGCGTGTTCGCCGGGTACGCCGCGGCCGAAGCCGCGCGGCAGGTCTTCCTGGCCGGCATCTATCTGGTCGATCTGGCCTCGCACCAGCCGGTGGATAATGCCTGCGCCATACGAATGACTGTGTGTGAAATAATAGACCCCCGAACCCCTGTTTGGCTTGGATCGGTCGGCGTAATGCAGCAGTTCGCCGTGGTGGTTCGCCAAATTCAGCAGGTAAATGCCTGCGGCTGTCAGGACACAGCTTTCGTCGCCGATAAGCCCAAGTCCATGCCCCGAATTGACTGCCGACTCGTCGAAGAAAGGCTCCAGACGCCCCGTTTTCGTGTCGAGATAGGCAACGTTGGTCTCTCGCTGGTAGCCGCCATAATGACTCGGCAGCAGCGCCCATATCTTGACAACGACCCTGCCGTCCGGCGTAACGACAGCCGGCATGAACTGACTCTGCGCGTGTGCACTGTAGAGCGCCGGCACCGTAAACCTCTGCGAACCGTCATCCGGCGACAGCACAAACCTGACGCGACACAAAGGATCGGCGGCAAGCTCTTTGAGCACCTCATCTTGGGCACGATCGAAATAGTCACCCCGCAGGAAGACATCCCGAACGTGCCGGTCGAAGCGCTCATTGGCTTCTTTGGAAAACCGCCAGTTGGGCACTTTCGAATACGTGCCGGGATATCGCGTATCGGGCTGCGACAATTCGACAACGCCGAAGATAGTCGCCTCGGCCCGATCCCACGGGCGATGGGCGCGCCACCAGTTGAAGAACGGGATCGTCGCGACGTGAATGGAGCCGTCCGGCGCGATCACCGGGTGAAAACAGCGGGCCGTGACCCCCGGCAGTTGCTGCGAGACCCATCGCGCCGCGCCCGTCCGTGCATCGATGCAGTGGACCCGCATATCCTCGGGCATCACGTACAAATGTCGGCGGCGCAAATCAAGTGCCGGCGACTGACAGATAGGCACGCCGGCATCATACTTCCATTTCGGGCGTCCGGTGGCCTCATCCAGCGCGTACAACTTGCCGTCCCTCGACCCGATGAAGACAGCGCCATCCCACGGCAGCGGGCTGTTCCAGACAGCCGCGCCGGTGGCGAAACTCCATTGCCGTGCAGGACTCCCCACACCGGGATTCGCCGAAAACGCCTGCACGGTGCCGTCCGCGCAGCCGACGACTACCAGGCCGCCGGGAGTTACACAGCCGGTGTGAAGGACAGCACTGCCGGTTTCGCCCGTCCAGACATCTCTACCCGAAGCGACATCGATGGCGTATAGCCTGCCGGCCAACGTGCCCACGTACAGCCGCCCGCCTGCAATAACGGGCTGTATCGTCGGCATGAGTCCCTCCTCATGAAAGTAGCGGACCCAGGCCCGTCGCACCGGAGGCGGGACCTCCTCCGGCGTGCCACCCGTGCGATGTACATTGCAGGCCAGCATAGGCCAGTCCATAGCCTGCGAGACGCCGACTGACAGAAGGAGAACCATTACTATCCAACGGCTGCGGGAACCCAAGCGGCAAGTCGACATGATAGCCTCCAATAGGACTTACAAACATAATGCCGAGCTAATGCGTATTATACCGGGTTGTAAACCTGTTCACAACAAGGCATGTATTTGAGTGTGCAGGCCGCGCAGAAATGCCGAAATATGAAGGTGCACAATACGAAAGAGCTACGAAAACCACGTGTCGCCCTGCGGCGACCGCAGGGAAGGGGGAAAACATGCAGCAGTTTCAATCAAGAAAAGTGGTTGTCATCGGCGCAGGCAGTGTGGGCGCAACCTTCTGCTATAACCTCATGCAGACCGGCCTGGCCAACGAAATAGTCCTTATCGACGTCGACCGCCAGCGAGCCGAAGGAGAGGTCATGGACCTTTGTCACGGCCTGGCCTTCGTGCCGCCCGTCCAGATACGCACAGGTCATTATCCCGACTGCGCCGACGCCAACCTCATAGTCCTGACAGCCGGCGCCAAGCAGAAGCAAGGCCAGTCACGACTCGAACTCGTGCGCAAAAACACTGACATCGTGTCGTCAATATGCGAAGAGATCAACACCTATACGCACGAGAGCGTGCTCGTTGTAGTTACCAATCCCGTCGATATCCTTACGTATGTGGCCATTCGCAAGTTAGGCTGGCAGAGAGGTCGCGTGATGGGCTCGGGAACGGTTCTGGACACGAGCCGGTTGAGGTACTTGCTCAGCGATCATTGCGGGATGGACCCCCGGAGCATCCATGCCTATGTCCTCGGCGAGCACGGCGACACCGAATTCGCCGCATGGAGCATGGCGCACGTTGGCGGCCTCAAAATCACGGAATACTGCCGGACGTGCGGACGCTGCGAATTCCAGACCGAGCACAGGCGAATTGAAGAGGCCGTGCGGAATTCAGCCTACCACATCATAGACTACAAGGGCGCAACATACTGGGCGATCGGCCTTGCGCTGCTGCGGATCGCCGAGGCAATCCTGCGGAACGAAAACAGTGTGCTGACGGTCTCCACCCTGGTGGCGGGCGAATACGGGCTGCGGGACATCTGCCTGAGCCTGCCCTGCGTCGTGGGCAACAACGGCATCAGTTCGATAATCCAGGCAGGCCTCTCCGAGAGCGAACAGCAGGCGCTGACGGCATCGGCCAATACGCTGAAAGAGACTTTTGCAGAGGCAAACACCACACTGACGACACATTAGTGGATCCATGTGCCCCTGTAATTGAAACCGGCAGGTCGGGTACGTCTCTCCGGCAAGGGATTTTTTTTGAAAAAACGGATTGAAATGGCTGGTCCTTTGCGTATAATGCATGGTTTGCTTTTGCACAGCGGACGCTCCAGCCCAACCCTGAAAAGGAAGGCCGGAATCCAGCGACTTAGTTACAAAACACAGTAGATAACAGCCAGTTGCGGAGATAAACAAATGAAGGAAGGCATTCATCCGGAATATCATGTCGTGAAGGTGCGTTGCGGTTGCGGCAATACGTTCGAGACCCGCAGCACCGCCAAGGACATCCATGCGGAAATCTGCTCAATGTGCCATCCCTTTTATACGGGCAAGCAGAAATTCGTCGACACCGCAGGACGCATCGAGCGATTTCAGAAGAAGTTCGGGTCCGAGTACTTCAAGAACAAGAAGTAGCTACGCTCCGTCTACAACTTGCGCTGTCGGTCATGATTTAACAGATTATGCATTGGCAGCGTAATTTTTTTGTACTTACCGGGCGAGGGACCGTAGAACCGATGGTTGAATATGGTGCAGCAGCAGGACAATTTGTTGACAAAACTCGATGAGCTTGACGCGAGGTACGCGCAGATCGAAACACAGATCAGCGACCCTGCAATTGCCGGCAGTCATGAGAAGCTCATCCCGCTCAGCAAGGAGCAGGGCAAGCTCAGGCCGCTGGTCATGAAGTATCGCAAGTTCAGGGAAATGGCAGGGCAGATACAGGACGCCGAGACCATGATGGCCGATGCAGACCTCGATGCCGAATTCAGAAAACTGGCGCAGGAGGAGATCGTCCAGCTAACCGGGCAACAATCAACGATCCTCGAGGAGATCAAAGACACACTTGTCATGGCCGACGACGCGGCGATCGACTCAATCATCATGGAGATTCGGCCGGGCACCGGCGGCGACGAGGCGGCACTGTTTGCAAGGGACCTCCAGAACATGTACGTCAAATATGCCGAACGCCGTCACTGGAAGGTCGAGGTGCTGGACTTTGCCCCGACCGAAATGGGCGGGCTGCGCGAAGTTATCATGAACATCAAAGGGTCGGGCGTCTGGTCGAAATTGGGCTACGAAGGCGGCGGACACCGCGTGCAGCGCGTGCCCGAGACGGAGTCGCAGGGGCGCGTGCACACATCCGCGGCGACCGTAGCGGTGCTGCCGGAACCCGAAGAAGCCGACGTCCACATAGATCCCAACGAAGTTATCGAGCATGTCAGTCGGGCGGGCGGACCCGGCGGACAGAGCGTCAACAAACTCAACAGCGCCATCAAGCTGGAGCACGTGCCTACGGGCATTACCGTCAGCATGCGCGAGGAGAAGAGTCAACACAAGAACCGCGCAAAGGCCTGGCGCATACTCCGAACGCGAGTCTACGAGCATTATCAGAGCCGCATCGACAAGGATCGAGAAGACAAAAGGCGGACAATGATCGGTTCAGGAGACCGATCGCAGCGCATAAGGACCTATAATTTCCCGCAGAATCGCCTCACCGACCACAGAATAAACTTGTCGCTCTACAGCCTTGATAGGATAATCCTCGGCGAGATGGACGAATTGATCGCGGCTCTGCAGGATTACGACAAACAGCAGCGACTGCAAAACCTCTAAGAGGCCGAAGAAACGGGGGGAGTGGACCTTTGGCGGAGCAAAAAGGACATACAAAGGCTCACGCGTGCCGCCCCGCGAAAGTGCAGGATGAAAAATGATCATTGTCGTCACGGGAACGGTTGGCATTGACAAGAAGCGCTACTTGGAGGAGGTCTGCGCGCTGGCGGCGGACCGCGGGACCGAAATTCAACTGTGCAGCATCGGCGACATGATGTATGCCGAGGCGCCAGATATTACCGCAGGACGCATACTCGACATCCCGCTCAAGCGGCTCCACAACCTGCGCCGAAGCGCGATGAAGGACATTATCGCGCAATCGCGTTCGGTGGAGCATCTTATCGTAAACACGCATGCAACGTTTCGCTGGCGGCACGGCCTATTCCCCGCGTTCGATTTCGACCAGATGCGGCAGTTGGACGCCGATATGTACGTCTGCCTCGTCGACGGAGTCGAGGCTCTGCACGTGCGGCTCACCGATGAGCACCCGATTCGCCATTCGCTCAAGGACCTGCTCGTCTGGCGGGAAGAGGAACTGCTGGCGACCGAGATGATGCAGCGGGGAACCAGCGCCGCTGCGCAGTTCTACTGTCTTGCGAGGGGCGTCGAAAGTCCGACTACGGAGACATTCTACCGCTTGGCCTTTGAGCCGCAGCGCAAGAAGGCGTACCTGAGCTTTCCAATGACGCACGTGATGGACCAGCCGGCGGCCGTCGCCGAGATAGGGGACTTTCGCGAAAGAATGAAACAGATGTTCACGTGCTTCGATCCGGCGGATCTTGAAGAGGCATACCTGCCGATCTACGCCGCCGAGGCGATCTCCACGGGCAGCAAGCACATCGATATAACCGCGCTTGGCCGCAACGTCCGCTTCGATGCAAGGGACGTGGTGCAGATTCGGAACGACATAAACAGCCAGATATACGCGCGTGATTTCGCGCTGATCGATCAGTCCGACATGATCATTAGCCACGTACCAGGCCTGCCCGACGGACGGGCGGCGATCTCCAGCGGAGTCGAGCGCGAACTCCAGCACGCGCACGAGGCCGCCAAGGACGTGTACGTCGTCTGGACGGCGCCGGCAGCCCCGTCGGTCTTCGTAACACAGACTGCCACGAAGGTCTTCTCGACAATGGCCGAGGCGGCGGCGTTCTTCAAGGCCGAGTACGCGATGGCGGAGACGTAACATGTGCCCGAATCGGCGACAAACGCCAGGCGGCACAAAACCTCTACAATCAAACGGACCGGGTCCCGGATTGAGTCTCACTGCGCATTGCACGAATCTTACAATGGACGTGGCGCCGGAGGCGCTTACGGAAGTCTTTGCGGCACGGCCGATGCCGTCAATACTTGGGGGCAACCGGTCCGAATGCGATGCGAATCGCTTCAGCGTCTGGGCGGCCGATCCTCGCGAGGTCATGGAATGCGACGCCGATGAGCAGTATCCGCTGGAGCGCCTGCAGATCGAGCTGAACCGCTGCGCATTTACACAGCGCCCCGAAGGAGCGCCCGGCGGTATGTTCTTCGGCGGATGGATTGGATACTTCAGCTACGATCTCGGCCGATTCATAGAAAAGATACCCGCAACGGCTGTCGACGATCTGCGACTGCCCCTGATTCGCCTGTGCTTCTACGATCGTGCGATTTGTTATGACCGCATCGAACGGCGATGGTGGCTCGTCGCACTGGAAATGCCCCACGACGCCGAACCGCCGCGGCTCAAACTCGACGGCCTGCTCGATCTGCTCAAGGAAGCACAGCGCACGCCCCTGCCGAACGTCCCCCGGGGCGATCTTCAGGCCGTCGACGTTTCGCATGTCCAGTGCAATATGAGCCGCCGCACTTACTACAACGCACTGGAGCGGATCATGCGATACATATATGATGGCGACGTCTACCAGATAAACTTCTCGCAGCGTTTCGAATGCCAATACGATCGCCCTCCGATTGCTTTGTACCACTGGCAGAACCTCCATAACGCCAGTCCGTACGCCGCATACATCGATGCCGCAGATTTCGTCATCGTAAGCGCGTCGCCCGAGATGTTCGTGACCATCTGCGACGGACGCATTGCGACCAGACCGATAAAGGGCACACGCCCGCGACTTGCCCAGGGACCGCGGGCGGACGCAGACAACAAGGCGACTTTCCTCGACCTTGTACGCAGTGAAAAGGACCAGGCCGAGCTTAACATGATCGTCGATCTGGAGCGGAACGATCTCGCCCGAATCTGCGTACCCGGGACTCGCCATGTCTCGCAGCCGCGAACCATTGAGACCTATCCGACTCTCTTTCACGCGGTAGCGACAGTCGAAGGCCGACTCAGGCGAGGATGCGGCCTGACGGATGTGCTGCGGGCGGTCTTTCCAGGCGGGTCGATAACCGGGGCGCCAAAAATCCGGGCGATGGAGATCATAGAGCAGTTCGAACCGACTCGCCGTGGCGTCTACACCGGCAGTATCGGCTGGATCGGCGTCGACGGAAGCGCATGCTTGAATATCGCCATCCGCACGGTTATCATCGCCGCCGGCAGGGCCTGTGTACAGACCGGCGGAGGGATAGTAGCCGATTCGGATCCGGACGCCGAGTGGGAAGAGACAATCACCAAGGCGCGGGCGCTTCTGGCCGGAATAGCGGCCGTGCAGAAATCGTAACGACAGGATGGCCAGTCATGGCAAAGGTCTATCTCAATAACACGCTTGTGGACGCCGCGGATGCAGCGATACCGCACAATGACAGCGGCTTTCTTTACGGCATGGGCCTGTTCGAAACCATGAGATCGCGTGCAGGCAAGGTTCTTCGACTGGACGATCACCTCCGGCGCCTCTTCACAAGCGCTCAGGCGTTGCCCATCAATCACCCATACACCGCCGATGAAATCACGAATGCGATTAACTCGCTTCTCGAAGCCAACGGACTTTCCGATGCGCGGCTGCGCCTGACGCTGACAAACGGCCCCCCTGACGCCGAAGGCCGGACTCATCCCACGCTGCTTATAACCGCGACAGACTTTGCACCTTATCCACCGGAGTACTACGAAAAAGGCGTCCGGGTAGTCCTTACCGATGCCCGCCAGAATCCGACCGACCCGCTCAGCGGACACAAGAGCACCTGCTACGCATCGCGCCTTCTGGTGCTCAACGCCGCCCACCGCAAGCTCGCCGCCGAAGCGCTCTGGTTCACAACCGACAACCGCCTTGCCGAGGGCTGCATAAGCAATGTATTCCTCGTCAAGGACGGCAAAGTGCTGACACCCAGTTTGTCGGCGGGTATCCTGCCCGGCATCGCAAGAAAGACCGTCTGCGAACTGGCCGCAGACGCGGG
>JAWLHD010000122.1:0-9555 GCA_041690555.1 Anaerohalosphaeraceae bacterium | reverse complement strand
GGACAAACGTGTCAAGAAAAGTCAGGCCTTGATCGGTTCGGATGACCGGGATCAGGTTGAGTTTGTCCGCGACGTTGGGGTGATTGAACAATCCCGAAAGGCCTCCGACCTCCGGGAGTCGGCAGGCGACTACGGCGGCGGTGATCGCACCGAACATGGCGAAGCTGAAAAGTATGAAGTCCGTGATGAGTACCGAGCGTATTCCGCCGAGGCCGCAGTAGATCACTGTCACAAACATGGCGATCAGGATGGTTTTCCATGGCGGAAAGTTCAGAAGTACTCCGCCTATTTTGACTGCCGCCAGCGATACAGCGCCCATAATCATGACGTTGAAGAATACGCCGAGATAGATGGCGCGAAATGCTCGCAGGAAGGCGGCAGGGCGGCCGCTGTAGCGTATCTCATAAAACTGAACGTCGGTCATGACACTGGATCGCCGCCAGAGCTTGGCATATACGAATACGGTGAGCATGCCAGTCAGCAGAAACGCCCACCAAAGCCAGTTGCCGCTGACGCCGTTTGTGCGGACGATGTCGGTGACGAGGTTCGGCG
The DNA here is from genome assembly GCA_041690555.1 of Anaerohalosphaeraceae bacterium. Classification (GTDB taxonomy): domain Bacteria; phylum Planctomycetota; class Phycisphaerae; order Sedimentisphaerales; family Anaerohalosphaeraceae; genus JACZKQ01. Next base: position 9,003 of record JAWLHD010000122.1, on the reverse strand, counting down.
TATCGGTGGAAAAAGTTGTTGCGACCATCGATACACCCAATAGCCACCACGGCATCGAGCGGCCGCCGAGGAAGTACTCGGCGGTGCTGCTGCGGGCGCGCCTCGAAACGAGCACCCCCACCAGCAGGATCACGGCGAAGAACGCCGCCACAATGGCCCAGTCAATCATCTGTAATGCCATAAAGTTGCTCCTTTTACCGCATCGACAAAGTCGTCCCGGCAAAGGCCGGGAATCCAAAACAGCGTCAAATCCCTGCTGCATGCCGTCGAGTCAGGCAAGCTGCTCAAATACAGAATCAACCAAAGCGTTCATCCGTTCTTCCTGCGCAGTGATTGACTGCACGAGTTTCATCTGGGTTCGCGCACGGTCGAGATTGTGGTCCGGCCTGTGTATTTTGTAGTAAACGTCGCCAGCCAGGTGGTCTGCAAGGAAACGTATCATCTGTTCAAACGTTATGAGTTTTCCGCTGAAAGCCAGGAGTTTTTTCTCAGCGGGGGTGAGGAAGTTGTGCGTCGATCGCGCGAAGCCTTTAACAAGCGCCTCAAACATGTCGATACGCATGGACACCTTTGACAAATCGCGTTGGTCCTCCTCAGCGCTGCATGTCGCGGTGCGCACCATGTCGCCGAAATCGTACAGCGAAAGCCCCGGCATGACCGTATCAAGGTCTATCACGCATACGCCGGTGTGTGTCCGCTCGTCGATCATGATGTTGTTAACCTTGGTGTCGTTGTGCGTTGTCCGCAGCGGAATTTCACTTTTATCGAGGTGATTGAGCAACCCGGGGCAGATTTCGGCGTGTTGGTGTACGAATTCGATCTCTTCGCTGCATTGAGCGGCCCGGTTATGCGGATCGCGGGTCAGCACATCCATGAACGCCTTGAGACGTTTGGGGGTTGTATGGAAATCCACGATCGTTTCATGCAGCGGTGCGCCGGGAAGGTCGGTCAGCATCTGCTGGAACCATCCGAACATCCTGGAAGTCTCTTCAGCCAGCGCCAGTGATTCAAGAGTATCATAGGTCACGGCATTTTCCACGCGGTTGTAGACACGCCAGTAATTGCCCTGCGAATCATTGAAATATCCTGCGCCGTCGTGCGTATCCAGCACCGTGAGCTGACGCGAGGCGAGGTCTTTATCCTCGGTGTCCAGCTTGCTGCGAATGTGCTCTGTTACTCGCCGAATGTTGTCCATCATGGCGGGCGGATCCGTGAAGACATGGTGATTGATTCTTTGCAATACATAGCGCCGCATGCCGTGTTCGGTCCGACAGGCCAGGCCATAGGTATCATTTATGTGCCCGCTGCCCAAAGGCCCGGCGTCAATCAGGCATCCGTCAAGGCAGAACTGAGAAGCAATCAGTCGCAGGTCATGTTCGGTCATGTTTGCCAGAGGCTCCTTGGATATACACCGGTATCTATAAGTTCGCATATGCGTCGGCGGGCGATCGGCATGTCCTGCCTGTAGGTTACTCCGAACCACGTGTCGTGCGTGGGGAGCACCTTTACGGCGGCCGTGCGGCTCTGGATGAGCTTGTCCACGACCGACGGAATGAACATTTCGGCCCTGGGATCGTGCCCCCGCGTCTTGAGAAAGTCGGCGAACTCCTGTGAAAGGTGACTGAAGAACGACGGATGAAAACCCCACAGATTCATTGAGACTATCTCGTCGCCGGTCAGGGCGTGCGGGGCGCCGGATTCGTCGATATAGCGCGCCGCATGACCGTTCTTTTCGACGGTAGTTCGCTCAACGACCTCCCTGAGGTATCCGTGTTCGTCGCAGTTGCAGATGCCGCGGGCGACGCTGCCGTAGTCGCTGAGTGTGTTGCGCAGTTTGAAGCCGATCATCGCATATTCGGCCGGGGACACTCTGCCATTGCTTAGAAAGTCAGCCATTATCCCAAAGCTGTCGGCGCCGTAGTAATCGTCGGCATTTATGACGGCGAAAGGCTCGTCAACCACGTCCTTGCCCACGAGGATGGCGTGCCCGGTACCCCACGGTTTTTCGCGCACTGCGGGTAGAGCGAAATCGCCGATTTCCGCGTTCATTTCCTGGTAAGCGTAGGCCGTTTCGACCGCATTGTCGAATTTGCTCCCGATCTTCTCTTTGAAGGCATCCTCAAAGTAGTGGCGAATAACAAAGACAAGCTTTCCAAAACCGGCGCGAAGTGCGTCATAAATAGAATAATCGATTATGATTTCGCCATTTGGGCCGACGGGATCGATCTGTTTGAGACCTCCGTAACGGCTGCCCATTCCCGCTGCCAGGATCAGTAATGTCGGCTTCATTGATGATTCCAGGTCGTAATATTAGGCCCGCGCGGGCTGTTTCCGCGCGGAGGCACATAGTATCACAGCCTTGCCGCGACGGCAAGTCTGTGCCAAAGCCGAAATGGAGAGCAGGTACATTTTCCTCCTCGAGCAAAAAAAATGTGCAGCAGGCCTTGACAATAGAATCGGATTAAATTAGTCTTACATAAGACGGCAAAAACTTCACGTGTAGTCACTTTGTATGAGGATAGATTCCGATGAGCGACACAAAACAGAATGAATCACGTCGTGCCTTGAAGTGGGACATGAGCGCGTGGTGGATACGTCCGGCCGTTCAGTTGGGCTTCGCTGTTTTTTCCATCCTGCTCTGTATGGAATTCAGGGGGTTCATCATTTCGCTGCATGATGGAGGGAGTACGGCGCAGCCGAGGCCGGCCGCGGTCGACGCCTACCTGCCAATAAGCTCCTTGCTGAGTTTGACCTATTACTTCAAGACGGGTATAGCAAACGACGTTCGGCCTGCCGGGCTGGTCATTTTCAGTCTGACGATCATTCTGGCATTTGCAGTAAGAAGAGGCTTCTGCAGTTGGGTTTGCCCGATAGGCACCGCCGCCGAATACGCGCACAAAACGGGACGGTTCATATTTGGAGGGACGATTACGCTGCCCAGTTGGATAGACTGGCCTCTGCGCTCTCTGAAATACCTTCTGCTGGGGTTCTTTCTATACAGCATTTTGCTGATGCCTGTGGAAGGTCTTCACGGTTTCATACATGGGCCTTACAATCGCATTGCGGACATCAAGATGTACTTTTTTTTCAGGCACATCAGCCTTACGGCCTATGTTGTCCTGGCTGTACTTGGGGTGTTTTCATTGCTGATCAAGAACTTCTGGTGCCGTTACCTGTGTCCTTACGGTGCATTCCTGGGTCTTTTCTCGGCGATAAGTCCCGTGGCGGTCCGGCGGGATCAAGGAGCCTGCGTCGGCTGCGGGGCCTGTGCAAAGGCGTGTCCCAACAGAATCGCCGTAGATCGCAAGAAGTCGGTGCGTTCGGCTCTATGTACAGCCTGCCTGAGCTGCATACACGCATGCAAAGTCACGGGCACGCTGGAAATCGGAACCGCCAGAAAGAAGTTCCGGCTCTCGCCTGCCTGCTATGCGCTTATAACCGTTTTGGCGTTTCTGGTCGCTGCGCAGGTTGCGCAAAGCTTCGGCTACTGGCATTCGAGCACGACACCGGAATTATACAGAATGCTATACGGCAGTCTTTCGCAGATAAGTCACCCGTAAGTGTTCAGGTTCGTCAAATGAACCACTCCGACACAGCGAGGGGACGGTGCGTCTTCCACGCTCCTCGTGTGAAGTCCGGAAACGGCACCGGTGCACTGCCCTTGTTTATCGACTCCTCGCTAAGCGGTATGATCGCGCTCCATGCCGCAGAATCGTAGACGTCTATGTCCGGGCATACGCCCTTGCGCAGGGCATTGATCAGGCGATAGTCTTCAATGTAGTCCATGCCGCCATGGCCGGCGCCTTTGGCTTTCTCTTTGATCGCCCTCCATACGGGGTGCTCGTACTTTTCCCTGTAGGCGGCCATGTCCTCCCAGTTGTGTCCACGACTGAGACCCTCGATATGCACGACCTCTGTGGGATACTTGCGAACCAGTCCCGTGGAGCCTTGGACGAGGAAGTCGCGGCTGTACGGCCTGGGCAGGTTTGTGTCGTGCTTGCAGATAATTGTCTTGCCCTTTTTTGTCTTGATAAGGGTGATATTTACGTCGCCGAGGGCGTACTTCTGATCTCGCCAGTTCGCGTAGAACTGCTTGTCGGAGTCGCTCGTGGCGGCGTCGTGTCTGGCGGCGGCGAATTCATTAAGCCCTATGGATTTGGTGGACATTGAGACAAGTGTCTCGAAAGCATCGCCGCGGTGAATGTCCATGCACCACGCCATGGGTCCAATGCCGTGCGTCGGATAGAGATTGCCATTGCGATTAATCGACTGGTGCAGCCGCCACATGCCCTGATAGGCGGTAGGATGAATCTTGAGGCCTCGGAGATCGTGGAGGTAGCCGCACTCGCCGTGCATAATCTCCCCGAATAGCCCCTGATTAATCATGTTGAGGACCACCATCTCCGTGTGGTCGTAGCAGCAGTTTTCCTGCATGACGCAGTGTCTTTTGGTTTTCTCTGATGTCTCCACCAGTTGCCAGCACTCTTCAACGGTCATCGCGATGTTTACTTCCGAGGCTGCGTGCTTGCCGTTCTTCATCGCAGCCACACAGATCGGCGTATGCCATCGCCAGGGAGCGGCGTTGTAGACCAGGTCCAGATCGTCTTCGGCGCACATCCGCTCGAATTCCAGATCGCCTCCGGTGTACACTGTCGGTTCCGGAAAACCCGCGGCAACGATGCGGTCCCTGGCCCACTTGGTGCGCTCCGGGCGAATATCGCACACGGCGGATATTCGGCAGCCGTCGATCCTGAGCAGGTTGTTGACGTGGCCGGCGCCCATATTGCCGATGCCTACGAATCCGACTTTGATAAGATCTTTGGGGCCGGGATTGTACTGGATCATACTTGCGCTGCCAGCAATTTCGACCGCTTCGGCAGGTTGGCTCAACAAGGCGCCGCCGGCTGCGGCACCGAGACTTGCCACTGTGGACGTTCTGAGGAAGTCCCTGCGGGTGAACTTATTTGCCATGCAACACCTTCCTTTCCATAAGATCGATCTTAGAAAACAACAAGGGTGCATTATAGTAAATACCGCTGGGGACTTCAACCTGTAAAGAGGCCGACTGGGCCGTCCGCTGGGATCAAAAATAATGGGTTGGCTTGACAAAGGGGGTGTTTGCGCGAATAATATAATCGTCATAGAACGATGTGCGAAGTGGTCAGCGAATGGAATGTTCGCATCATTCGGAGGCGCGGTGGTTGGTCGGCCGCCGATTTGGTGGGGGTTATGTATGTTGGCCGCTGCGCGGGTACCGTTCTTATGGAGGATTTCAGGCCATTTGCGAGTCTGCGAAGCGAAGAAGGCGAGGTTGTGACATGGTGTATGCGGGAAAGAGGCTTTGTTTGAGACACGGACTGTCGGCATGGCTTTTGGGGGTCTGTCTGCTTTCGCCGGCACTGCAGGCGGCTTCGAACCTGGGGATGCTGGACGCGCCGATGCTGTTTACGAAGCGGCACTCGTACCAGGGGATCCATATCTACGATACTTATTACCAGTGGTGGCCGGGCGGGGGGATATACGTGCTGGAGAATCCGTCGGCGCCGAAGGAGGAGCATCGTGTGCGGGCGGTCATTGATCCGACGACGCCGGGAACGCTGGGGGTGGGGATGTACAGCGATACGGAGCTTTCGTGGGACGGGACGAAGCTGCTGTTTTCGTTCAAGGGGGAGAAGAACGGCAACACGTGCATTTACGGGATCGGGATCGACGGGACGGGGCTGAGGCGGCTGACGGATCCGTCGAGCTACGAGACGCCCTGCGGGCGGTACGTCTGCCAGCACGACATCGGGGCGGCGTATCTGCCGGACGGGCGGATCGTGTTTACGTCGACTCGGCTCAACGGGCTGGTGCCTTGCAACAATACGGGTGTGGATATACTGCACGTGATGAACGCGGACGGGACGGGGCTGCACGCGATATCGGTGAACAACGTCAACGAGTTCGACCCGGCGATACTGCCTGACGGGCGGATACTGTTCGGGCGTTGGGAGTACGTGGACAAGACGGCTCTTACGCAGCAGAGCCTTTGGACGGTGTTTCCCGACGGGTCGAATGAGACGGCGTTTTATGCGAACAACCTTGTGATACCGGAGGCGTTTCTGGGGACTCGGCCGGTGCCTGGGGCGTCGCATCTTGTGGCGGCGTGTCTTGCCAAGCATAATTCGACGCCGCGGGGGAGCGTTGCGTTTGTGGATGTATACGTCGACAAGAACGATCCGCGGGCGATAACGAACCTGGATCATCCGAACAATCCGACGGTGGATACGGGGGATTCGTGCGATCCGTGGCCGTTGTCGTCGGAGGTTATTCTGTACAGCGGGAGGGTGAGTGGGGGCAAGCGGAATGTGATCATGCTTGCCGATCGCAGCGGGACGCGTGAGGTTGTGCTTTCGGATCCGGATATCTGTTTGTATTCGCCGATGCTGGTGAAGCCTCGGGAGACGCCGCCGATGATCGACAGACAGACAATCGACGGGGCTAAGACGGGTGCGTTTTTCGTGCAGGATATTTATGAAGGGCTGACGGGTGTGAAGCGGGGGGAGGTCAAGCGGCTGCGGGTGATCGAGGAGACTTCTCGCGTGACCGGTACACACGGGGCGGAGTATAACCAGACTTTTTTGTTGAGTGCGGCTCTTGCGTTCAGCGCGAAGAACTACCTTGGGGTGGTTCCGGTGGAGGAGGACGGATCGGCGTACTTCGAGGCGCCGTCGGGCAGGGCGATTTACCTACAGGCACTTGACGCGGACGGGCGGATGGTGCAGAGCATGCGGACTTTTGTGCAGGCTGCGCCGGGGGTGGTTCGGTCTTGCATCGGGTGTCATGAGCATAAATACACAAGCGCCAAGAACGTTGGCAACAGGTCGATTTTGCAGCGGAAACCGCACAAGCTCGAGCCGGAGTCGTGGGGCAGCGGGTATGTCGATTATCCTTCGATGGTGCAGCCGATCTTCGACAGGCATTGCGTGAGCTGTCATGGCGGTTCGGACGGTTTTGGCAACGGGCTGGACCTTTCGGGCGGTTGGACGGAGCATTTCAGCATCAGCTACCAGAACCTCGTCAACCGGCGGAACAACCAGTTGACGGCGACATTGATATCGGGGATCGACTGCATGAACGGTACGGCGTTGTGGTCGGCTCAGATATTCGGGCCGCGAGCTCACGGGTCGGGCAACGCTCCGCTGGCGGACGTGGTGGTGAGCGGGCACAAGGGGCGCATCGAGAATCTCTCGGCGGCAGAGAGGGATCTTATCCTTGCGTGGATAGATTCGAACGGGCTGTATCACGGGACATGGGACTATGCAGAGGGCGGGTCAAGTCTGAAGGCTTACGGCTCGGTGAAGAATGCGCTGACGGAGGAGATGCGGGCGGGGGGATGCATGAGCTGCCATGAGGACAACGGGAGATTTGTTTTTGAAGAGGACTGGTTCAATCTGAAGGATCCTGAGATGAGCAGGATTCTTCGTGCTCCGCTTGCAAAGGGCGGCGATGGTTACGGGGTCGAGGCGTGCCGGGATCATAAGCGCAAGGCGGGCAAGCAGCGGATACGGATGTATTTTACGGGGGGTTACGTGCATCATGTGCTTCCGCTGGAGTCGTTTAAGCCGGTGGAGTTCGAGTATCCGGATACATCGGGGTCGAGCCACGTTTCATTTGCGTCTACGGCGGACGAGCGTTATCAGCGGATGCTGGCAATAATCAGGAGCGGCAGGCGGGCGGCCCTGGCGCAGCCTCGGACTGATATGCCGGGTGCGAAGCTGGTTGCGGGTGCGTCGCGGCAGTTGATTGCGCCGGATGTGCCGGAGGCGGCACCGGCGGTTAAGGCGCGGGCGCATAGCGACGGGGTGGTGATGGTGAGCTGGGAGCGCTCGGCGGAGACCATCGGTTTGTCGTTCGACCTGCATCGATCGGACAGGCCGGGGTTTGTACCGGGCAGCGAGAATCGCCTGGTGAGCACGGGGCTGTTCAGGTATGAGGATTTTGGGGCGGATGGGGGCAGGCATTATTATGCTCTTGTTGCACGTTCGGGCGGGAACAGGAGCAGGCCTGCCTATGCGGCGGTGAACGTGGACGCGGAGATGTCGGCGTCTGTTCCAGAAGGTTTTAAGGTCCAGGCGCTGCCGGGGGAGATCAGTCTGAGCTGGCGTGAGGATGATGATGTGTATATCCGGTACAATGTCTATCGGGCCGGGGGTGACTCGGGTGAGTTGGTGAGGCTGAACGACAGGCCGCTGGGCAGCGCCCGCTACAGCGATACGGGACTGGACAGCAACGTGAGCTATCGGTATGCGGTGAGGAGCGTGAGCCGCAAGGGGATCGAATCGGCGGGGACGGAGGAGCTTGTTTGCCGTGCACTGCCGGAGCGAAAGGAGGCGGTTTTCGAGGCAGATTTTGCGGGAGGCATCAGGGGGATGCTGCTGGATGAGGCGGCTTTGCCGAAGACCGAGGGCGGGGCGAGGTCGGCAGATGGGGTGCTGGATCTGGGCGGCGGGGGTTATGTGACTTTTGCTTACAGCAGCCAGTTCGATCTGACGGGGAAGCTGACGGTGGAATGCAGGGTGAGGCTGGACAGCGTGGATGAGATGCCGGTGATTGTGAGCTGCGGGAGTTGGAACGATCGGGGCTGGTTTTTGCAGAAGCTGGGCGGGACGTTTCGGTGGCACGTGGGGGGCGTGGACTGCGATGGGGGCAGGCCGGCGGCGGGGGAGTGGACGCACCTTGTGTGTGTTTATGACGGGCAGAGCGCGAGCCTTTACCAGGATGGGCGGCTGGTGAAGTCGATGCCTTGTTCGCCTAATCGTTCGGCGTGGGGCGGTCCTCTTTTCATAGGGCAATACAGCGGCGGGGCGGCGGGGCCTTACCAGGTGCGGGGGGCTATTTCAGATGTGAGGATCTACCGGCGGGCGCTGGGGGCGAAGGAGGTTGCGGAGAGATTCGAGGCGGCGAAGAGATAGGCGGAGGGCGCGGTGAGCTACGGCGGGTGGGGAAGGTGCGGCTATTGAG
>JAWLHD010000121.1:7434-9591 GCA_041690555.1 Anaerohalosphaeraceae bacterium | reverse complement strand
GTATACGCTGCCCAGGCGATGGCCGCTGCTGAGGCCGGCCTCAATGACGCCATGGCACAGATCAGAACCGATGACGACTGGACAACCGGCTTCACCGACAAAACCTTTGCCAACGGTTCCTACAACGTTACCGTGGCAGGTGAACTGCCGACCCGAACCATCCAGTCGACAGCCGTAACTGCACGCGGATACACCGCCAGGGTGGCCGCCGACATAACCGTCGGAACCGAAAGCCCCTACGCCATCAGGATTGACAGTCTAAGGATAAATGAGTGATGTTGAACCCCAGGGTAGCACTTGGTATAGATATATCAGAGCATCGAATCAGCGCAGCCCTGCTCAAGCTGACAAAGAATGGAATCAGGCTCGTAAGAGCCGGCGAAGCGCCCGTTCCCCAAAATGCCGTTGTTGATGGCAACATAACCAATCCGACTCTCCTCGCCACGGCCGTTCGCAGGCTCCTGAAAAAAAGCAGAATCTCAATCCGGCAGGCCGCTGTATCGATGGTCGCAAGGCCCGTGCTGATGCAGATCGTTAATCTGCCCGAAGACCTCCCCGCCAACATGATCCACTTTCTCAGAAGTGAAATCCGCCATAGCCCGGTGCTTGCCGGCAGGGAGCCGCAACTGGACTATTGCAAGCTGCAAAGGCCCGCCCGTGACGGCCATGAACGCGTATTCGTCGGAGCGACCGACAAAGAAAAAATCGCCGACCTCTTGAAGACCTTGAGCCTTGCCGGGGTCGAGCCCACGGCCGTTGAACTGCCCGTTATGGCCGCCGCCCGCGCCGTTTACGAACGCAAAATATCCAACCGCTTTAACTCAAACGTACTCGTCGCGCTGCTGCACGGAACTGAGATCACCCTCTGCGTCTACAGAAAGGACGAACTCGATTTCGTCCGTTGCGTCAGCCTCAGCAATGAAGCAAATGACACCGACCGCTACATGCGGCGATGCCAACAGGAAATCAACGCCGTCATCCAGTACTACGACATGGAAGTATCCGCCGCTCAGGACAAGTGGGAAATACTTGCCGTCGTAGAGAACCCGCTTGTCGCTGGCCCGGACGTCGAATTTGTGCTTCAGAAGAGTTTCGGGCTCGATGCCAACGTCTGTTCACCTGACCGCGTCTATGAAGCCGCCCCGATAATGGCAAACGACAAAATCTCCGCCTGTTCGATCGCCGCCGCCGGTTTGGCGATGCGGCAGCTCGATGCGGCGCCCTCCGATTTCACGATAAACTTGATCCCGCCCGAGGCCGAGGAGGCGAGGGCCGCCAAAAAGTTCATGCTCGTGACCGCTAACCTTGCCGCCGTTGTTATGATGTGTATCTTCCTCGCCGCCGGTTTCCTTTATACGAAAGTCTGGCATACCCAAAGAACAATGGAAAACCGCTGCATAGACAGCCCCAAGGACAGCATCGAACAACTCCTCGCGCAGCAGAGAAAAGTCAATCATCAGATCGCATACCTCTCCGACAAGAAAGACAGAATGGCCAAAATATTCGAAAGCGGCAAAATCTTCGTTTGGCCCGAAATCCTCGACGAAATCAGAAAAAAAATCCCAGCCACCCTGTACATCACCAGGCTGGGTGCCTCCGAAGGCGGATCGCTTGTAATCGAAGGCAACGCCTTGTCATTTAAGTCTATTCACGTCTTCGCCGAACTGCTCGAACGCTCCGGCTATTTCCAGTCCGCCGTCGTCGCCCAAACGCAAAAAAACCCGCAGGTAAACGGGCTCGTTGTCTACTCGATCGCCTGTACGCTCAATCCAAATCAGAGAATGTGAGTTCATGGCTGCAAATAAACTCGTAAAACTGACTCCGGCCTCCAAGGTAGTCGTCTCGCTTACAAGCGTAATGATCGCTGGACTGGCTGCCTATAACTGGACCGTCGGCCCGCAAACCAGCTACCTGCGCGCCGCAAGACTCTACGACGTCATGATCGGCGATGCCGGACAGATGACCAAAACCATCAAATCGCAAATGGGCGCAAAGGTCCGAACCGTCGACAATCTGAATAACGAAATTGCAAAAATTCAGGACAGTTTCTTCACGCCCAAGCAGGCCAACGAATTCTTCCTCGACCTGGAGCCGATCGCGCACCAGTGCGGTTGTACCGTCGACCGGCTCGTATTCGTTGCATCCGAATCCCTTGCC
>JAWLHD010000121.1:0-7424 GCA_041690555.1 Anaerohalosphaeraceae bacterium | reverse complement strand
CCGACAAGGGCGATCAAGATGATTCCTGCAGTATCACCGTCAAACGCTCGGCCATCAGCTTCGCCGGCCTCTACCCCGACATCATCAGATTCCTAAGACGACTCGGCAACTACTCGCAGCGCATCATCATCAACGACCTCCAGATCGAAAGCAATGACATGGTCAACGGCGAACTCAATTGCCACATGACCATTACCATCTACATAATCACAGACAGGGAGTTTAGCGCCGATGTGTAAGATCAATCTGTTCAGGTTCCTCGCTGTGCCGGTTGCGGTGGCGTGGCTGTTTGCGACTGTCCCCGCCGCGAATGCCCAGGCCAGGATCGAAGACGCCGTGCTCGAGAATATAGGCAAGGAAAACCCCTTCGAAGTGGTGCGCCAGATAGCCGACGTTAAACGCAATGTCATACATCGGATCACACGCCCAGAAGCGGCTGTTGATAGCCAGGCTGTCGTCGAACAAATACCCCCCATCACGATTGATACCGTTATGCTCAAGTTCCTCCAGGCTTCCAGCCTCGAACCCGTCATCAATCGCCTGCTCTCGCCATACGGACACGTCTCGGTCGATGCCCTGAGTAATACCATCATCGTCGCCGACGCCGTCGAAAACGTGCAGCAGATTGTCGCCGCCATTCGAAATGCAGACCGCACCCCGCCGCAGATTATCATCGAAGTGGTGATCGTTGATGTCAAACTGAGAAATGATACCGAAATAGGGGTCAACTGGGAGCATGTAACGGGAAGAGGCAATTCCGAAAACTACACGCAATCCCTAGTCGCAACTCTGCAAACTGCGGGTACAAAGGGCATGGACTTCTCGTTCATACATGATGGAATAAAGCCTACGATCCACGCCCTGCAGCAGGTTCGAAATGTCGAGATACTCGCCAGCCCGAAGGTCATGGTTGTAAGCGGTCAAGAAGCCATGATCCAGACCGTCGAGGAAATACCCTACCAGGAGCAGTCCGACACATCCGCCGGAGGCAGCCTCACTTCTACTCAGTTCAAGGAAGTGGGCGTAAGTCTCAGGGTGATGGCCTGCGTCACTGATGACGGCAAAATCAAGATCACAGTTGAACCCGAGCAGAGCATCAACACCGGCCGCTTTGGACAGAGCAATCAGAACAGTGTGCCCATCATCGACACCAGAAGAGCAAAAACAACACTCCTCATGAACGACGGCCAGGTCGTAGTCATCGGCGGCCTCCGAAGCAAGACCCGCCGAAACACAATCGACAAAGTGCCTCTCCTCGGCGATCTGCCCCTCATCGGCTTTCTGTTCTCAAACGACAACATCGAATTCGAGAACAGCGAATTGGTCGTCTTCCTGTCGCCGCATATCCACAACGATCAGGCTCTCTCCGAAGCCCAAATGAAGCGGTTCAACGAAGTCAAAGATCTCGAGCCCCTCCAAATGCCCGAGTTCAGACGCCCAGAGTATGAGATCATACGCAAGGTCTTCCAGCCGATCTTGATCAAATGAAAACGCCGCGACGGCAGCGCGCCCTGCAACTTCTTGGACAGGCCGCCCCTGAACCCGACCCGACACGCGCATAAATAAAGCCAGATCCCATTACTAAGCAGAATCTGGCTTCGGAGGAGGGTGATGAAAAGCCTGTATCAAAAACCAATCCACAACTTGGTTAGATCGTCTTACATATACCTTATCGTGCAAATACGATATCTACTTTAGAAGTGATTCTCAAAAATACTACTATTTTTTTGGCCTCTGTCAAAATTTTATTGAAAAATTGCACCCTCTGGAAAGAAAAAATGCAACGCGATTCAACTGAAAACCACACTTTTGACGACTTCTGAACACGGACAGACACGAAAATGACACAAAAAACCACGATCTACGACCTTTTCGACGCAAAAAAACATCGGGCCATAGCCCTGAGACGTTTCGGCAGGTGCCATCCCGGATGATGACCACAGTTACCAACTCAAAGCCGGACAGCTCGAATTACTCCGGCGAATGCTCGATGATATGGCCGGCTGAGCGAAAAAAGAGTGAATTAAGCCATCTCCTTCCCTTTTCTGCTCACAGCATGATGTGACATACCAGCCATGAACGGTGTTTCTGTGAGCATATAATTGTCTACCGGTAAAGCCGCATTTTTTTCCGGTAGTCGAGAACACCTTTTATCGATATAATAACGAGAGAGCAAGAAATACCCGGATTTCATGAGTCAATGCCCGATCAGCAAACACACACGGAAAGGATTACGCCCGACGAACCCAAAGAGGTTGTCAGGCCCGCGATTCTCGTCGACAGCCGAAGTCTGACGGAGTACTCTGCCAGTCTTCAGCATTTCCTTGTGGGCCTTGCCGACGAATGTCATTCCGCGGCGGTGGTTTGTCCGCCTCACCCGGCGATGACATCCGTGATCTGTCCGAGAGCCGAGTCCATAACTTATCCGCTTATCCGCCTGCCCATGTTCTGGCGGCAGAACAGAACAGTCCTTCTTGAGCGGCTGGAACGTTTCAAACCGACGGTGCTGCACTCTTTCGGCGCCGGGCGGGCGCGCATGGCGCGTCGTCTGTCGGTCGAACTCGGTTTGCCTTATCTCGTCACATTTAATCGTCCCGGGCGGCCTTTCTCGATGTGGCGTGTTCGCGCGGCCGATTGCGCCGCATTTGTGGCGTCTTCCAGAGCAATCGCAGGTTATCTGAAAAAGGCGTACCCCCGGCACAGCCTGCGCATTCGCCACATAAACCTCGGAGCATACGTTGAAGACGAATGTGCCTGTTTCGCGCCGTCCCACGGCATACCTTCCTTTATTGTCGCGCAGCGGCTGGAAAGCGCGCGTGAATTCGACCCGCTGCTTAACGCGGTGAGGCACCTGGTTCTGGACGGCAACGACCTTGTCCTGGCGGTCATCGGCGCCGGACCCGCCGAAGCAAGACTGCACGCCAGGATAAGATCACTGGGCTTGTCGCAAGTAGTCTCAGTGGTCCCTGAAATCCAGCCTTTACGGGCGATTTTCGCCGGCGGCGATATATTCATACAGCCGCGCGCCCACTCTGAATTGAACTCGCGGCTCTTGGAGGCAATGAGTGTAGGACTCGCCGTGGCGGCCTGCGATGACAGCATCGATGACATGCTGGTTGCCGATCAGACCGCGGTCTTCTTCGACAGCCGCGACGAACTAAGTGTATACGAGTGCCTCGGCGGACTCCTGGCCGACCCGCAAAAAGCCCGCAGCATCGCCAGGGCCGGGCAGGAATACCTCCGCAGGCATCATACCGTCAGTCGCATGACAAGCGCACTAATCCAAACCTACCAGGCGGCTCAGAAGAAGTACAGGCAGGAGCGGTCTGTCGTCCTGCGCACATGATCGTGCTTGTTCTTGCGTTGAATCGTGGCAGGCGTTTTGTCCCAAGAACAGGAAATACGCCGCCGGCGTACAAGCATTGAAACGAGATAACCATGAAGACTTTGGCGCTGATTGCAGTTTGTGCAACATTGGCCCATGCAGTGGCCGTTCGAATCACGGGCTGTGATTGGCTGGATAAGGCCATTCAAATGGACAGAGATCAGTTGAACGCAGTTTCGTCGCAGACGCCAAGCCCCATTGCTGAACGCCAGACCGCCCATTTCGCCGCAGGCTGCTTCTGGGGCGTTGAGGCGGCCTTCAGACGCATTGAAGGTGTAACCGCCACCGCCGTAGGATATATGGGCGGCCATGTCCACAACCCCACGTATAGGCAGGTCTGCGGAGGACGGACAGGCCATGCCGAGACCGTGCGCGTTGAGTACGATCCGAAAAAGACATCATATACGCAACTGCTGGATACCTTCTGGAGTATACATGACCCAACCACGAGAAACCGCCAGGGTCCCGATGTCGGCAGCCAGTACCGCTCGGCGATCTTCGCCGCTGACGAAGAACAATACAAGGCCGCCGCAGAATCGCTGAAGGCCATGATGCGGTCAGGACGATTTGCCCGACCCATCGTAACCGAGATAAAAAAGGCCGGCCCGTTCTACATGGCCGAAGAGTATCACCAGCAGTACCTCGAAAAACAGGGCAAGGCCGCCTGCAATATTACGCTGCAGTAGCTGCATGCTCAGGATTTACGTGCTGATGCATTTATGCCAATAGCACATAGTCGCCAGTCCTCCGGCAATCTCTGCCTGATAAGCCGCGCACGGCGCCGCGCATGCGCCCGCTTCAAATCGATCGAGAAATGCTTCGCAGGCCGCGACGTCCAGCAGGTCGCCTAATGCAGCAAACGAGTGAAGCATCTCCCTCATATCGAGCAGTAGTTTCTTGTCGTTCCACAGCAGTGTGTATTCCAGCGGCACATTTGAAGACGGCTTCCCATTCGCCCTCACCTGCCTCCGGCGTTCCAGCCAGGAAGCCGGAACGCGCCGTTCGACAGCGCCGCAGATCTTCTTTCGCACCGGTACGCTGTACGTCTGAATCTCCGTCGGCAGTGTCTTGCCCGTATTCGCGTACACAACTTCGCCCAGTTCAGGCAGGCAATGCCGAATCATGAACTTATAGAAATTCTTCTGGTAAATCCAATTTCCTGGCAATTGGAGCATGCAGTCCACGTAATCGTATCCGAGGTGCGGCGACGCCTCGCTCACGTCCGGATGGTTGTGAATAGGACTGCAAAAGGTAAAGGCCGGCTGCCGATACACCATCGCCCACGCGGACAGACGATGGGCGGCCGTCTCGCCCGACAAGTTTGAAAAGCACGCCGCCATGTCTTCGTCCAGAAGCGGATAAAACGCCTCAATCGCGTCGCGCCGCCAGACCAGCCCCAAGGCCTGCCGCGAGAGCTTCTTGCGATGGACGATGAACTTGTAAACCTGACGGTCCGTCATCACAGGAGCTATGTTGTGAATCGATCCCGAAGCAAAAGCCCCCGCAAGCGAATCTCCCGGACCGCCTCCCATCTTAAACCGCGGCCCTTCGATCATCTCGCCAAGATTCTGAAACGTCTTGGCCGGATGCTGCATGGTCGTCAGTCCCCCGGTTAACCGGATGACATCGTCGGCCACAGACGACACATGCCCTTGCGCCAGCCTCTCCACACGGTGCCGCCGCGCTAGGATATGCGCAATTTGCCGAGCCGCCTCTACATCCGCCGAATCGTTCTCTTCATCCGAACCAAACGTATACAGGTAGAAATCCGCCTCCGCAGGAAGCGCACCGGCGACCAGCCTGCTGTCGAGCCCGCCGCTGAGACTCACAAACCCCGAATCGCTCAGCCTCGAACGCATGGCGGTGCTCTTTCGTATCGCCTCGAAGGTCCGCTCCGCGTGTGCCGCCGGATCGAGCCCGTGATGCGTCTCATGCTTCAACCGCCAGTATCTTCGGCAATCCGCCCCGCCCTGGCAAATCGTCAGATGGCTGGCCGGCTGAAGCCGCCGAACGCCTTCGATCGTGGTCCGAACGCCAAGCGTATGGCTGTAACTGAAAACCTCCAGCCACCCCAAAACGTCCGCACTGCACTTCAAATCGAGCAGGTTGATGAGGAAAAGCAGATTCGATGAAAACGCCGTTACGCCTCCCGCCTCGAACCAGTAGAATGGACGCGTGCCGAAACGATCGTTCACCACGTGAACACACTGCCCGCCGCCCTCCAGCAGCAATGAAACGAATTCGCCCTCGCTCTGTTCGAGCCTTTTTTCCAAATCAGGTTCGATCGCTTTATAGTCCAGATCGTGAAATCCCAGCGTAACCAGCCGATGCGCATCCGTCTGGGCAATCCGCACTTGACAAGGCCCTTCGGCCTTGTACTTGGCGAAAAGATGGCCGAACTGATAGGGAACCGTGACATGCTGGTACGGCTCGGGCGAATCCCCTCTGAGAATTGTGAATAATTCCAGTTTGCGCCGTGCGACTTCGTCCGACCACTTGCCGTTCCGGCAAAAATAACCGCCGATCAGACTCATCGATGTGACCTCTCAGCAGAAACATATCGTCCGCCCACCACCGGCCCCATCGGCATCACCCGAACAGGCCGTAGCCCGTGAGTATCTTTTCCAACTCGTCTCTCTTGTCGTCCGCAAGCGGCGTCAGCGGCAGACGAACCTCCTCCCGAATCATCTTGAGCATTGCCATCGCCGCCTTGATGGGTATCGGGTTGGTGGCCATCGAAAGCAGACTCTTGGATAGGACGAAAAGCTTCCGATGCCACTTCCGCGCCGAAACAAGATCCCCCTCGAGAATCAGATCCGTCATCGCCTTCACGTCCGCCGGTACTATGTTTGCCACGACGCTGATCACGCCCTTGGCCCCGACCGATGCTAACGGCAGTGTAAGCGAATCGTCACCCGAAAGAATCGTGATGTCGCACCGCATCGCTATCTCGCTGGCCATATCCATGCTGCCGGTGGCCTCTTTGATGGCGACAATATTCTCAACCTCGCTGAGCCGCACCACCGTCTCCGCCGTCAGGCCGCTGCCGCCGCAGCGCCCGGGTATGTTGTAAAGCACCAGCGGAATATGCACCTCCTCGGCAATCGCCTTGAAGTGCAGATAGAACCCCTCCTGCATTGGCTTGTTGTAATAAGGCGCAACCTGCAGCGACCCGTCGGCGCCAACCTTGCGGGCAAATGCCGTCAGCTCTATCGCCTCGGCCGTGCTGTTGGAGCCGGTGCCCGCGATAACGGGAATCGCCCCGTCGACGGCACGAACCACCCGTTCGATCACCTTCTTGTGCTCCTCGTGGCTCAGAGTGGGCGATTCTCCCGTCGTCCCGACCGGCACCAGACCGTCGGTGCCGCTGGCCAGATGAAAATCCACCAACTCGTCTAGGGTCTTGTAGTCCACCTGCCCGTCGTGGAAAGGCGTCACTAACGCTGTCATGGATCCGCTGAACATGATCTTTCCCTTCGCTCGGGTCTGAGCATTCACAAATCACAGATACGGCCAACACCGCTCTGTCGCCCCGCTAACCGTAACAAACCAACCGCATCATCTCTTCCGTGGCCTCGCGAATCCCCACCAAAACCGCACGGGCGACGATGCTGTGGCCGATGTTGAACTCGCACAACCCCTCGATAGCCGCAACAGGCGCCACGTTGCGATACGTCAGGCCGTGCCCGGCGTGCACAATCAGCCCCGCCGCCGTCGCGATGTCTCGTCCGTCTCGAAGCCCGTTAAGCGTCCTCTCGACGGCACGGTCGTTCTTCGCGTTGGCGTATGCGCCCGTATGAAGCTCCACCGCGTCGCAGCCCGCCTCGGCGCTGGCCAGAATATGCTCCTCGTCCGGCGTTATGAAGCTGCTGACAATGATGCCCTTCTTGTGCATCCGCTTGACAACCTGCTCCAGACGAGCTCTGTATCGGACGCAGTCAAGCCCGCCTTCCGTCGTTAACTCCTCACGTTTCTCCGGCACAATCGTCACCTGGTCCGGCACGATCCGCTCGGCGATCTTCACAATCGGCTCGGCAAG
>JAWLHD010000120.1:4542-9603 GCA_041690555.1 Anaerohalosphaeraceae bacterium | reverse complement strand
TTCGGCACATTCAGCAGAATGTCCCCGTTGGCATCCAGCGCCATGCCGTCCGGCGTGTTGTACCGCTCGCCCAGGTTGACCGCGATGCGCGGCCCATCCGCCGCCTCCGGAGCACTGCAGCCCGACGCCCCCGCAATCATCGCCGCCGCCAATACCGCCGCACACGCCGCCAGGCTTGTTTTCACTTTGGTCTGCTCCATAAAACCTCCTTCCCAAAAGCTGTATCTACAAGAACTCGCAAACTCGCGCTAACCAAGCTTAGCGTCTTTTGGCGACTCTGGCAAGTCAAAACATATCCTTCTCAGCCGCCCAGGGCGTTTCCAACCGCCAGAATGCATACGCCGACGATCAGCACTATAATGCCGGCAATAATCCAGTTTACGCTCTGTCGCCCGGCGCCCTTCCATTCCCCCGTCAGAAACCCGTTTGCATTGCCGACAATAATCGCAAACGACATGAAAGACGCATAACCGACCGAAACGCCGAGCCGGCCCAGTTTCGGCACGCCAAGACCCCAGAACAGAATCGCACCGTCGTGAAGACACGCCATCAGCAGTGCCAGCCCCAAAGTCCGTCCGATCCCCGCCGAGGCAAAATGCCCCCACGTGCGATTGCGGCAGAGCTTATAGAAACAATAGCCGCAGGCGCTCACCGAGCCGCCCCAGAGAATCAGTGCGGTAACGACAAATGTCGACGACCACGCAGGGTTGCCGAACTGTTCCTGTGAGACCTGCATGACCGCCCCTCCAAAACTGAACGCCACGGCATAACACGCACAAAGCAGCCCCGAAATAAAGGCGATAACCTGCCCGACCAGTATGCGGGGACTCTTTGCCCCGCCTTCGGCGATGATCGCCTCCTCCTTCTTGAGACTTGCCGCCTTGAGTATGCCTGCCCGCCCGCTGATGACCACGCCCGCCAGACACGCCGCCACCCCCGCAAGCACCACGTATCCCTGCCGCGTCAATATTGTCTCGGCATTGTGAATGGCCATTGGCACAATCGAGCCGAAGGCGATCTGAGCGCCATAGTTGATTGCGTATGCCAACGAAAGTCCTATGAAGGCGAAACTCAGCCCAAGGGTCATCGAGCCGAGCCCCCAAAGCAGCCCGAAAACCAGCGGCCCGATGACCGCACCCGCCCCGGCCGCCCGCGCCGTTTCGAAAAGCCCCTTCACCACCAGAGGACCGAGCACAACCGGTATCAGGAGCGTCGCAAAGAAGAAGAACGGTCCCCACAGATTCTCCCACGGCGTGCCCTTGCGGACGAACTTGCTCGGCAGGCCGAACGAACCCCCGCAGATCGCACCCAACAGAATAAACGCAAAGCCCAGAGTCATGTTCTGATCCATCGCGAGTGCTCCTCATAATCTAACTGCTGCCGGCACGGATACGGTGTCCGTTGCGACACTATCTCATGAGCATTCCGCCGCTGACGTCTACCGTCGCGCCGGTCATATAGCTTGCCCGCTCCGATGCCAGAAAAGTAACGACGTCTGCGATTTCCTCCGGCGTGGCGATTCGCCGAAGCGGGATACGGTTGAGGTACTTTTCGAGGTTGGCCGACAGCACACGTTCGACCATCTCGGTGCGTATCATGCCGGGCGCGACGGCGTTAACGGCGATCCCCTTGTCGGCGACCTCGCGCGCCAGCGCCACCGTAAACGAGACGATGCCGCCCTTGCTTGCGTCGTATGGAGAATGACCGGTCGTACTTCCCCGGAACGCCGCCTGTGAGACGATATTGACGATGCGGCCCGGCCGCTGTGCCGCCAAAAGCCGCCGCACAAAAGCACGACTGCAAAAAAACGTGCCGTTAAGGTTCACCTCTATGGTGTGCCGCCACTGCTCGGCGGTCATATCGACGACCGGGCTGGTCGGGCAGGTGGCGGCGTTGTTGATGAGGATGTCGCAGCCGCCGAACTCCTCGTCGATCCGCGCGAACATGTCCTCGACCTGCTGCTCGACGCTGACATCGGCCGTCACGACGGCGGCTTTGACCCCAAACGTGTCGCGGATCTCACCCTTTGCCCGTTCCGCCAGGTCGCGGCTGCTCGTGCAGTTGACCGCCACGTGGACGCCTTCGGCCGCCAGCGACCTGCAGATCGTCCTGCCGAGCCCGCGCGAACCGCCGGTTACCAGTGCAACCTTGCCCCTCAGATTCAGCTCCAATTCCGTTCTCCCTTTTCGCTCATGGTTTCAGAACAACGCGCAGAGCCTCGCCGCTTTCCATCAGCGAAAAGGCGTCCGCGATCTGCTCCAGTTTGAGTACGTGGGTGGCGAGCTTGTCGGCGGGCAGTTCGCCCGACGCGATCATGTCGACCGCCGCGGCGACGTGCTCTGCCGTCGAATCGCTCGTGCCCGTCAGGTTGAGCTGTCCGTAATGCACAAGACGACTGTTGACCTTCAATGTGCAGCGGTCCGCCGGCAGCGATGCAAACAGGCATACCGTGCCTCGTTTGCGCGCAAGTTCCAGCGCCGCCGCCTGCGGCTCGGCCGCCGGCGCCGCCACGATCACAACGTCCGCGCCCAATCCTCCGGTACGGTCCTTTACGATCTTCAACAGGTTGTCGACGCCCGGATTGACCAGAACGTCCAGACCGAATGCCTCCGCCTGCCGGAGACGCTGCAGATTGATCTCCGCGAGTATTATCGTCCCGGCCCCCTTCATCCTCGCTGCGCAGGCGTTCATGATCCCCATTGGACCGCCGCCGACCACCACAACCACGTCGCCGCTGCCAACCCCGCACTGTTCGACGCAATTGACCGCGCAGCTCAGCGGCTCCGCCAGCGCCGCATGTTCAGGCAAAACGTGCGACGGCGCCTTCACAACATGACCGTTGACGATGGCCCGAGCCGGCACGATCGTGTACCCCGCCATGCCCCCCGCAAAAGCAAAGCCCATCGGCGCGATATCCGCGCACAGATTGCGCCAGCCCTGCACACAATAGTAACATTGACCGCACGATATCGACGTCGCCATAACGATCCGCTCACCCGGTGCAAATCCGACTACATCGCCTCCCACCGTCTCCACAACGCCGGTGAACTCATGCCCCATCACAATCGGCGCCTTCATGCGCGGATTGCCATGCCGCCAAGCCTTAAGATCCGTCCCGCAGACGGCGCACGCGTCGACTCGGACGCGCATTTCATCGACGCCGCAGGCCGGCACGTCGATTGACTCGACGCGAACGTCCCCCGGCCCGTAGTACCTAATAGCTTGCATCTTTTCCGTCATCCGGCGCTCCGCTGAGGACCTGCTGCGTTGACGCCACCCCCAACCGCTTGCAGCCCTGTTCGAGGTAGCCGACCGCCGTCTCCCACGTCCGAATCCCTCCGCTCGCCTTCACGCCCAGCCGGTCGCCCACCGTTTTAAACATGATCGCAACCGCCTCCGGCGTGGCTGGCCCGTCGCCGAAGCCCGTCGAAGTCTTAACGTAATCGGCGCCCGCCTCCGCACACATGACGCAGCCACTGGCGATCTGCTCCGGACTAAGCCAGCAGGTCTCCATGATCACCTTCACAAGCACGTTATGCGGTCGCGCCTCGGCGACGACCGCCTCAACATCGGCGCGAACGTAACCATGATCGCCGCTAAGAAACCGTCCGATGTTCCACACCATGTCGATCTCGCGGGCGCCCTGTTCAATGGCCAGCCTCGCCTCGGCGGCCTTGGTCTGTGGACAGTTGCTGCCGTGCGGGAACCCGACAACGACCGAAACCGCAACACCGCTGCCCGTCAATTCGCCAGCCGCAAGTGCCGCGTCGCAAGGCCGAACACACATGCTCGCCACCTGTTCGCGGGCGCACATCTTCGCATCCTCGATCACTTCCCTCGTCGTTGCAAAAGGCTTCAAAACCGCATGATCAATCGCCCGCGCGACCTGCCGTCTTGTGTACACTTGCTGATCCTTTCATACCGCAGGCCCAAGCCTGGTCCTCAATATGCTTAATGCATTTCCCTACCGCCGGTAACGTTGATCGCCTGCCCCGTCATGTAGTCGCCGCCTTCCGAGGCA
This sequence comes from Anaerohalosphaeraceae bacterium, assembly GCA_041690555.1. GTDB lineage: Bacteria > Planctomycetota > Phycisphaerae > Sedimentisphaerales > Anaerohalosphaeraceae > JACZKQ01. The sequence continues at coordinate 5,582 of JAWLHD010000120.1, read as the reverse complement.
AGAAACAGCGTCACCGCGACCACGTCCTTGATCCGGGCAAGCCGTTTCAGCGGCACCTTCGCCGTGAACTTCTTGACAACTTCATCAATAGGCAGGCTCAGATTCTTGACGTACCCCGACGACACACTGCTCCACACCCCTGTGTTCTCCGTAATCCCAGGACACAGGCAATTCACATTTATGCCAAAATCGGCCAGCTCGTACGCCAGCGCCTGCGTCATGCCGATCACCGCCGCCTTTGCCGCCGAATAATGCGCCATAAGCGCCGACCCGGTCTTGCCCGACTTGCTCGAAAAGTTGATGATCCGCCCGAACGAATTCGCCTTCATCATCGGCACCACATGCTTGATGAACAGAAAACTCCCCTTGCAGTTCACCGAAAAAACCCGGTCCCACTCCTCCGCCGTGATATCCTCAACCGCCCCCTGTGCCACGACGCCCGCCACGTTAACAAGTATGTCGATACGGCCGTCCAGCGCCTTTGCCGCCGCATCCACCACCATCTGCACGTCATCCGCGCGCGTCACATCGGCGGCTGATCCGTAACAGAGTCCCGCCGGCGCCAGTTCGGCAATCGTCGCGTTTATCGCCCCGGGATCGTAATCGGTAATGTATACCTTCGCCTTGCCGCGCAGGAAGCCTTCGGCGATCCCCTTGCCTATCGCCCCGGCCGCCCCGGTAACAAGAACGCCCTTGCCCTCAAAGTCAAACGTCATGCCCTTTTCCTTCACTATCGTTCACAAACGTGTTTTCTCTCCCGCTGCGGTATGATAAGTGCCCGCGACGAACCCGGCAAGTCTTATTTGCACCGCCCCGCTGCGCCCGGTTGAAGGATTTCGCACTTTGTGGTATGGTGCATACCGATCGCTCAAGGTTGAAAGACAAAGGGGTATGACATGACTGAATTAACACCAACATTCTGCCGGATTGTATTGCTAACCGCGGCACTGTTCCTGACGGGTTGTTCCGACAGAAACCGGCCGCAGGAGGAGCTGGTCGTGCTCTGCGGCAATTCCTTCGTCCCGCCGACCGAGCAGTTG
>JAWLHD010000120.1:0-4532 GCA_041690555.1 Anaerohalosphaeraceae bacterium | reverse complement strand
CGCGAATTCACCGCAGCAACAGGCATACCCGTCGCCAAAACCGCCGCCGGCAGCGAGGACTTCCTCCCCCTGATCAAGGCCGCCGCCAGAGGAGATGTCCTCGTCACCCATGACCCCTATCTCGACTATGTCCGCGACGAGGACAAGTATGCCGACCACGTCCAGGTAGGGTTTGTCGCCCCGGTGCTCGCCGTGCAGAAGGCCAACCCCAAACGGATCACAAGCATCGAAGACCTCGCGCAGGAGGGGCTAAGAGTCGGATTGAGCAATCCTCAGTACTCCACCTGCGGCGAGATGGTATTCCAGCTCCTTGAGGACAAGGGTATCAAGGACGCGGTCATGCAGAACGTCGGCAACCGTCTCACCAAAGGCCATCCTGCGCTTGGCACGTGGCTCAAGACCGGCGTCGTCGACGCGGTCATCATGTGGAACGGCGTAGCCCACACCTTCGCCGACGATCTCGACGTGGTCAAAACCCCATACGAATACAAGGATGAGGTCCGGGTCCACGTCATCGGGCTCAACTATACAAAGCAAACAGACGCGCTCCGCAGGTTCATCGAATTCGTCCGCACGCGCGGCCCGGAGGTATTCGCCCAGCATGGCTACGTCAAGTGATCGTTTGCGTACCCGACTGAGTCGGCTTGCCGCCGGCTTGTGTATCGCTGCACTTGCCTGCACAGGTTGCCGCAGGCAGCAAGGCGCCGAGAAACAGGAGCTGATCCTGTACTGCGGTGCCGGCATTCGCCCCGCGATAGCTGAGGCTATTGAGGCCTTCCAGGCCGGACACGATGTCCGCATTCTTGCCGACTACGCCGGCAGTGAAGTGCTGCTCTCCAAAGTCAGACTCACGCAAAAGGGCGATCTTTACATGCCGGGCGAGCGACATTACGTCCAGCTCGCCGCCGAAACCGGCATCATCGCCGCATCCCAACCGGTCTTCTACTGGAAGCCCGTCATCCTCGTCTCAAGAGGCAACCCAAAACGCATACGCGATCTGAAGGACCTGCTCCAGGATGGCATGCGCATAGGCCTCGGCGACCCCCGCGCCTGTGCCATTGGCCGCACATCGAGAAGTCTGCTCGAAAAGAATGGCATCGAATGGTCCGACATCGAGAAAAACCTGAAGTTCCAGTCCCAGACCGTAAACGAATTAGGCCTGCAGATCCAGGCCGGCGCCCTCGACGCCGTAATCGTATGGGACAGCATCGCACGCTTTTACGAGTCCCACGGTGATGCGATCACAATTGACGATCACAAGAACATCGTTTCGTCCGTGGATATCGGAATCCTCACATTTTCCCGCAGCCCCGCTGCCGCCGAGGCGTTTGTAGATTTCCTGCTGTCCCCACAAGGCCGCGCAATCTTTCATAAACACCACTACTCCACGGTATCCCGGGATTAAGATCCAGCTATTGCCCCATACCGGCCGTTTTTGATTTTTCATGAATCAACGAGAACTTGCGGTCTGTCTCCCGACGTAATATAATGTCTGGCTTATCTAAACGAGGTGAACGAGACCCTGTATATGGGCACTGACCACATAAGAAATTTTTCGATTGTCGCTCATATCGACCACGGCAAGAGCACGCTGGCCGACCGCTTTCTGCAGTTGACCGGCGCCGTCAGCGAACGCGACATGAAAGAGCAAATCCTCGACGGCATGGACCTCGAGCGCGAACGCGGCATAACGATCAAGGCCTCGGCCGTCACGATGAATTACATCCACGAGGGCAGGGAATATATGCTCAACCTTATCGACACCCCCGGACACGTGGATTTTCACTACGAAGTCTCACGTGCGCTTGCCGCCTGCGAGGGCGCCCTCCTGGTCGTCGACGCAAGCCAGGGGGTGGAAGCTCAGACGGTTGCCAACGCATACCTGGCCACCGAGGCAGGCGCCGAGATTCTCGGCGTCATAAACAAGGTTGATCTGCCCGCCGCACAGCCGGACGTCGCCGCCGAAGAAATGGAGCACATACTCGGCATCCGCAAGAACGAATGTTTCCGCATCAGCGCAAAGACCGGCCAGGGAGTCGAAGAGCTCCTCGACGCCATCGTAACGCTCCTTCCACCTCCAGCAGATCGAGCCGACGAGCCCCCGGCGGCGCTCATTTTCGACAGCCATGCGGACGAATACCGCGGAGTCATCTGCTACGTTCGACTGTTCGCCGGAAGCCTCCGAACACGGCAGAAGATACGTCTCATGCGCAGCGGCCGAACCTACAACATAAGCGAACTGGGCAAATTCACGCCCGAGATGACCCCCGTCGATTCCCTCGGCGTCGGCGAAGTCGGATACGTAATAGCCAACATCCGCCAACTGTCGGATGTTACCATCGGCGACACTATCACCGATGATGCCGCACCCGCCGCCCGCGCTCTTCCCGGATATATCGCTCCCATGCAGATGGTCTTCTCCGACTTCTATCCCGGCAACAACACCGATTACCCCAAACTCCGCGCCGCCTTCGAAAAACTCGCTCTCAACGACGCAAGTTTCAGCTTTGTCCCACAGAGTTCCCCCGCCCTTGGCTTCGGCTTCCGTTGCGGATTCCTCGGTCTCCTTCACATGGAGATCATCCAGGAGCGGCTTGAACGCGAAAACGACATCGACGTGGTCCAGACCGCCCCGACCGTAAGTTATGAAGTCGTAACAACCTCCGGACAGGTCAAGCGCATCGACTCGCCAAGCGAGCTGCCCGACCCCCAGAAAATCGCCGAGCTTCGCGAGCCTTTCGTCCGGCTTGAGGTCATCACCAGCACCGAATCGATCGGTCCGCTGATGAAACTCGCCGAATCACGCCGCTGCAAACTGGAAAAGACCGACTATCTCGGCCCGACGCGCGTGATGCTGGAATACAAAGCCCCGCTCGCCGAGATCGTTTACGATTTTTACGACGTGCTCAAGGGCATAAGCCACGGCTACGCTACGATGGACTACGAGTTCATCGGCTTCGAAAAGAGCAGCCTCGTCAAGATCGACATTCTTGTCAACAAGATCGCCGTCGACGCGCTTTCGATCATCGTTCACCGCGACAAGGCCGCCGAACGCGGACGCAGGCTCATCATAAGATTGCGCAAAGCCATCCCCCGGCACCAGTTCGAAATCCCCCTGCAAGTCGCCATCGGCGGAAAGATCATCGCACGCGAAACAATTAAGGCCTACCGAAAGGACGTCACCGCCAAACTCTACGGCGGCGATGTAACGCGCAAAATGAAGGTGCTCAAACGGCAGAAGGAAGGCAAAAAGCGCATGAAGAGCATCGGCTCGGTGCAGATCCCCCAGGAAGCCTTCATGAGCGTCCTCGACAGCGGCGAATAAGCGGCATGCGCATCCTGCCCATGAACCCACGGCCAGCATGCCCGTGCCACGGCGGAGCAAGCTCCTCTATCCATCCGAAGAATGAAGAAAGGGTGGGGTTTCCCCGGCAGCACTCCTTGCGGCCAGGCAAGCCCCACCGGATACTCAGAGTTTCACCTTGGCGCCGTTGGCGTCGGTAAACCCGCCGCTGACCACGAGAACCACATCGACAAGCCACCAGATACCCAGCCCCGCCGCGGTCAGGAGGTACAGGATGCCCGTACCGATCTTGCCCACGTAGAACCGGTGAATCCCGAAAGGCGCCAATAAGAGCAGGAAAAGCAGACACGCCAACCCGCTCTTGTCGCTTCTGTTCGCAGTATCCTGCATAAGTGCTCCTTTACTGTATACGCGATTGCAAAATGTCGCCAAAAATCATGAAGTCAACAAGGAAATCAATTTTCCACGTACACATCGCGTAGACTTTCTTTCGCAGTTTTCTCATTTCTTGCCATGTCTCGAAAAACTCCCTGTAATGCGTTTCGAAGTCCTTTTCACGATATGCTCTCCATAAGCTGCTCGTAGATGTCCCTCGCCCTGGCGACCCGAAAGCCCGCCGCGTTCTTCCATTTCACTTCGGCGTTGCGGCTGATCAGGTCATCCACCTTGCGGTTGGCCAGGATCACCGTCGCGTGATTCTTGTTGCCCATGACCTTGCCGATTTCCGGAAAAGACATCTTCGTGAACTTGCGCGCCAGGTGCATGCTGTAAGACCTCGCAAGACTCACCGTCCGATCCTTCCTGGACGAATGCACGTCCGCCGTCGTAACGCCGAAATACGTGCTCACCGCCGACTCGATGTCCGACAAATGAACGATCGGGTCCGTCCGGCTGATGTGGTCGGCCAGAACCTCCCGAGCCATCGCCGGCGATATCCGCTCCCGCGTGAGAGAAGCATAGGCGATCAGCTTGATCAAAGCGCCCTCCAGCTCGCGGACGTTGGTCGACATCCGTTCGGCAATGTATTCCACCACCGACCGCGGCACGTCCTGGTTCATGTTCGCCGCCCGCTGCGCACAGATCTTGCACCGCGTCTCAAAATCCGGCGGCTCGATCTTGACGACCATCCCGGAGACGAACCGGTTCACAAGGCTCTCGCAAAGCGAACCGATCATCTTGGGATGGGCGTCCGAGGCGAGCACTACCTGCTTGCCCGCCAGATCGATTG
>JAWLHD010000119.1:0-9626 GCA_041690555.1 Anaerohalosphaeraceae bacterium | reverse complement strand
CGTAGTTGACGTTATTGCGCGGATTGAACGGGTGGGCGTTCCATCCGGCCCCCGCGCCGGGATCGTACGCGCCGCCCGGTCCCCGTGTCACGGACCAGTCGTCCCAGACCTCAAGCGAGACGACGATCCGCCGCTTGAGCGCCGCCGCCAGATACTCGCGCAGCCGCTTCTCCCACGCCGGCTCGAATCGCTTCAGATCGTAACGACCGTCTGCAAGCTTCGCCCACGGCTGGAGCACCTCCTTGACGGGTCCGTCGTGCATGTGGTTCATGGGGTCATACGGAAGGCACCGGACAAAACCGCAGACGTGCGGGCTGCCGATCTCGTCGATCACGGCCGCAAGCCGATCCATCTGTGCTTCGAAGTCCACCTCCCCGGGCCGGCTGATGGGCGTCCAACTGTGATACCCCGTTGCCCCTAACGGAAAAACCGGAGTATGGCCCCAGGCCAGGTAATGCGGGTTTTTCGGACATGGCCCAACGCGATCCGCAACAGCCGCCGACCGCACCAGCACCGCCCAGTGCCCCTTGCCGGGTGCGTTCAATTCCAGAATCCCACCGCCCTGGGCCCGCTGCTTCGGACGCCACTCGCTGCGGGTGATATCAAGCCAGCTAACCTCCAGCGCCTCCTTGACGGCGGAGACATCCAGCCTGACTGCGCCGCCGTCAGGGAAATAGACGGCATACTGCCTGCCCGGTTCGGCGAGACAATACGCCTCGTTGGGCGACCGATCGCCGAGGAGGTCGTTGTTCGGCTCGCACGCAAAGACGTTCATCGCATCCGTCAGCATACGGGCGCTTCGCAGCACAGCCTGGGCGCGCGGGCTCAGACCCAGGCCGTACTCGCTTGTTTTTTCGTGGTCGCCGGTCCCTTCGAGGGGATGCGGCCGGTGGAAGCGGGCGCCGGCGCCGCCGGCAAAGATAATCCGAAACATGCGAGCCACGGACTCTTCGTCGCCGTCCCGATTGTAGATTTTTGTCGTGTTGATCGGTCGCGGACGGCCCCCGATGTGCCGCCGCACATGAACGATGCGGTCGTAGTGGATCTGGCCGGACTGCCAACTGTTCTGTGAAACGTCAAGAAAGTTGAAGCGATCGGGATTGTCATAGATGTGATGATGGTCCGAGTGACTTATATCCCAGTTGTTGCGCATGTCGGTAAGGAAAACCACCCGACCGGCCTCGCGGGCACGCCCAAGGATGTGCTCGGCCCAATAATCGCCGAATTCCAGTTCTTGCGAGCTTTCGTTCTGAATGCAGTAGAGCACGTGGCCGTACTTGAGCGAGACAGACAGCAGCTTGTCCACGTAGGCACGCTGGTATCGCAGCACCAGTTCGTTGTTTTTCAATGCGGGCACTGCGGTGAAGAACGGATGCCCGCGGCCCGGTGTCGACGTGATAGCGGTCGGCAGCCGCGATTCTTCCGGCGACCATGTGCTGTTGTTGGCCGGGTTGAACGGATGCTTCGACCAGCCGCCGTAAGACTGGTGATCAGCGGAAAGGTCGTGCCGATCGAAAATTTCTATCTGCACAAATATGTCCCGCGCGTGCGTCATTCGCAGGAAATCCTCCAGCCGCCGCCAGTATTCGTCATTCCACCGGTCGAGGTCAAACTTTCCGTCCACCCGCTCGTAGGCGAACACGTTTCCCTCGTTGCGATGACTCATCACGTTGCGGACGTAATTGCCGCCGACTGACTTGAGCAGATCGAGATGCCGCTCCAGACCGATTGGATGGTTGAACAGATTGTCCTGCCATGAGCCGCCCAGCAGCAGCACCGGCTTGCCCTTGTACTGCCAGTAATACGGATTCTCGGAATACGGCCGAATGCGCTCACCACCGCCCTGAGAGGCCGCGGCGCTGCCCGGAAACATCACCGTCGCCGACAAGACGACCACTCCAATACGAAACACACAGTTGTTCGCAATCGACATGCTATTACCTTTCATGGAGATAATTATCACTCAGCACGGATCAGAACTGCCCAGTGTCCTTTTGCGGGGGCTTTCAATTGCAGCGTTTTGGTGGTGCGGACCACCAGCGGTTCCTGCCATCTGCTTCGGCTGACGTCCAGCCAGCGGACTTGCAGCGGACCTTCGGTCTGAGAGACATCGAGACTGACCGTGCCGCCGTCGGGGAAGTAGACGGCGTACTGCCTTCCCTTTTCGGCGAGGCAATAGGCCTCGTTGGGTGAGCGCTCGCTGAGCAGATCGTTGTTCGGCTCGCAAACGAACACATCCATCGCGTCCGTCAGCATCCGCATGCTCCTGATGTGTGCCTGGGCGGCTTCGCTGAGGCCCAGGCCGCTTTGGGGTCGATGAAACCGGCTCGACGCCGAGCCGCCGATGATGTTCCGCCAGAACTTCTCCTGTGCATTCTGCGTATTGCCCGTCCAGGCCCCGCCGGTGTCGGCGCCATAAATCTTTGTGTTGTTGATCGGCCGCGGGCGCGAACTGAGCCGCTGATAGATGTGTTGCAGGTTGGCCCAATTCTCCTCCGCATCGATTATCGCGCTGTTCTGCGACGCCTCGAAAAAGCTGTACACGTCCGGCCGATTCAGCGATGCAAGATGCTGCACGTTTCTCAAATCCGGCGTCCAGTACATCTCCCCCGCCTCGATACCGCGACCCGCCGCCAGTGCCCGCTTGCGCAGATAACCCGCCCAATACCACCCCCACTCCGGGGGATACTGAGGATGAATCTCGTTGCTGATGCAGTAGAGCACGTTGTCGAAACGCAGACTGTACGAAAGCAGCTTGTCCACGAACCGCTGCTGATGCGCCAGCAAGAGCCGGTCATGGTTCAGCGCCGGCACGCTCAAAAAAAAATCGTGCGGCTCCCCGTGCGACGTGTTCCTGCCGTACCCTGGTCGAGAATAGGACGCCTTAAGCCGCGTATTCTCGTGCGTATAGGTAACGTTATTCGCCGGGTTCCACGGATTCGCCGTCCACGTATCGGCGTGCATGTCCCACATGTCCCACAGCTCGATCTGCACGATGATGTCCCGCTGGCGCGTCAGCTCAAGAAACGTCTCAAACCGCCGCCAGTACTCGTCGTCCCACTGTCCCAGGTCGTACTTGCCGTCGTCGAGTTTCTTGAACGGCTGCGCATCGCCGGCGTCGCGGCTGCTCATCGTGTTGCGGACGCAGTTGCCGCCGACCGAGTGCAGCAGGTCCAGGTGCTCTTTGAGATTAGCGATCTGAAAAAGGTTGTCCTCCACCGAGCCGCCTATCAGCAGCACCGGTTTGCCCTTGTACTGCCAGTATCGCGGGTTCTTCTCATACACCGAAATGCCCGCCGCCTGCACCGCCGCGGCGGCGATTATCAACGCGTACAACGCTCGCTTCATGAGTGTCCTTTCAGTTGAGGATGTCCAATGCTGTACGGCCGCCGATTCGTCAGTTATCGAACCGCTTGACATAATCCAGAAATGCCTTCGCCGTGCGGTCGAGATTCTCGATGCTCCCGCCGCCGTCGAGCACCTCGCACATCTCATAGGCGATGTACCCCTGGTAGCCGATCTCGCGAAGCGTCCCGATGAAGGTCTCGTAATCAACAATGCCCTTGCCCATCGGCACCGCGCGGACAAGGTTCTCCCGCGGCAGGTAGTTCGTCAGCGTCGGTTCGTATGAATAGCGTGGCAGGTACACATAATCCGCCGCGATAGTAAGCGCAATGTACGGCTTCATCTTGCCAATCGCCTCCTTAAGCTCGAGCGCATTCAGACCCTGAAGTGTCGGCGCCCACGCATCAAACCCCGCCTTAACGTTCGGCAGGTCCACCTCCCTGAGCAGCCACAGCATCGCATCGTGGTGAATCGCGATGTCATGATGGTTCTGCACGGCCAATGTAACTCCGTACTTCGCCGCCTCCCTGCCCGCCAGCTTGAGACCCTCGGCGACCATTGCATACTGCCTGTCAAACGGTACGCCGGCGCGCTCGTAGCCCGTGAACACCCTCACCATGTCCGTCCCCAGGTCGCGCGCCAGCTTGGCGACCTCTCCCACGTAAGCAGCCTGAATCTCCACGTTGGGAATGCCCGGCTTGTCGACGCCTGCGGTGAAATCCGTATACCCGGCAAGGCACACCAGCTTAAGCCCCATGTCCTCGATCCGCTTCTTCAGCGCCCGCCGCGCCGCCGCGTCATAGTCCAGCGGCGACACATGCGGCCGCTTCGCCATCAGGATCACCCCGTCATAGCCAAGCTGCCTGGCCTTTACCAGAAACTCATCCACCCCAAGAGCCGCCTGCCCCCGCCAGAACCCCGCATAACTCACCGAATGCAGACACGTCTTGACCTTAAAATCCGCCGAATTGCCGGTCGGAACCGCCTGGCCCCGGACCGCACCAACTGCCGACAGAACGATAAGAACCGGAAGAATACAGGACTTGAACATGCTTTCTCCTTTCGTCATCGCAAGGAACCGCTCCTCATTTATCCAAAACATTGTACCCGAAGCCAGCACAATTTCAAGAGTGCCGTCGTTGCCGGCCGCGACCCTTGTGCCCGCCCCCGAAATCGCCGATACAAAAAGTGTTTTTCGCAATCCGCGGGTCCGCCGGGGCTTGCAAAACAGCGACGGGCGACGTATAAGACCGGCATGGCAAAAGACATCCAAAAACGAATTCACGAACTCCGCGACGAGATTCGCCGGCACGACAGGCTATACTACGTCGACAACGCCCCCGAAATCAGCGACCGTGAATACGACGAGCTGTTCGCCGAGTTGAAGGACCTCGAAGCCCAACACCCCGAATTCGCCAGCGGCGACTCCCCCACCCAGCGCGTCGGCGGCGAGCCGCTCGATGCCTTCACCACGGTCCGCCACGCCGTGCCAATGCTCAGCATCGACAACACATACGACCCCGATGAACTCCGAGCCTTCGACAAGCGCATCGCCAAAGGCCTCGACGGCCAACCCTATGATTATGTCGTCGAACTCAAGATCGACGGCCTGGCGATCAATCTCCGCTACGAACACGGTACACTCGCCCAGGCCGCCACACGGGGCGACGGCACTAAGGGCGACGACGTAACCGCCAACATCCGCACTATCCGCGCCATCCCGCTCAAACTCCAGGACCACGACTGCATCCCCGAAGTCATCGAGGTCCGCGGCGAGGTCTACATGCCCAAGGCCTCATTCGCCGCGCTCAACAAGGCACGCGATGAAAAGGGCGAACCGCCGTTCGCCAACCCGCGTAACGCCGCCGCCGGCTCGCTCAAGCTGCTCGATCCGCGGATCACAGCCAAACGCAGCCTCGCCTTCTTCGCCTACTCCGTCGGCCAGTGCAGCAAACGCCTCGCCGACGAACATTATCTGGTCCTCTGCCGGCTGCGCGACCTCGGACTGCCCGTCAACCCCAACAACCGCAAGGCCCGCGACATCGACGAAGTCATCGATATATGCAACGGCTGGCAGGACAGAAAGACGGAGCTCGACTACCAGATCGACGGCATGGTCATCAAGGTCAACCGCCTCGACCAGCACGACGTACTCGGCATGACCGGCCGAGCGCCGCGATGGTGCATCTCATACAAGTTCGCCGCCGAACAGGCCGAGACCACCGTCGAATCCATCGAGGTCCAGGTCGGCAAGACCGGCGCCCTCACACCCGTCGCCAACCTCACCCCCGTCCTGCTGGCCGGCACGACCGTCAAACGGGCCACCCTCCACAACTTCGACGAGGTCCGCCGCCTCGACGTCCGCCCGGGCGACACCGTTACCATCGAAAAGGCCGGCGAGATAATACCACAGGTCGTGAAGGTAACCGGCGCCGCGTCCGCCAAACGCCAACCCCCCGTCTCCATACCCGAAACCTGCCCCGTCTGCGGCGAACGCGTTCAGGTCAATGTGAACAAGAGAAAAGGTCCCGAAGGCGTCGAGCGCGACTACACCACCGTTACCTGCACCAACCCCGAATGCATCGGCACACTCAAGCAGCGTCTCGAATATTTCGTCGGTCGCGGCCAGATGGACATCGAAGGCGTCGGACCCGCCCTCATCGAGCAGCTCGTCGACAGCAGCCTCGTCCTCAGCTTCGCCGACCTGTACAACCTGCGCTTCGAACGGCTCGTCCAGCTCGAACGCATGGCCGACAAGAGCGCCGCCAACATCCTCCAGGGCATCGAAGACAGCAAGACCCGCGACCTCTGGCGCTTCATCGCCGCTCTGGGCATCCGCAACGTAGGCGGCCAGTCCGCAATGATACTCGCCAACGAATTCGGCTCCCTCGAAAGACTCATGAACGCCTCCGTCGAGGACCTCGAAGCTATCGACCAGATCGGTCCCGTCATGGCGCAGAGCATCCGCGACTACTTTCAGGACCCGCAGAATCGCGCCGTCATCGACGCGGCGCTGGCTGCCGGTGTCGTCCCGACGCCGCCAAAAAAGAAAAAGAGCCGCGCCCTCGCCGGAAAAACCATCGTTGTTACCGGCTCTCTTGAGCACTTCACGCGCGAACAGATCAAAGAGGCCATCGCCGACAATGGCGGCAAGGCGGCCTCCAGCGTCAGCAAGAAAACCGACTACGTCCTCGCCGGCGAAAACGCCGGAAGTAAACTCGAAAAGGCCAAAGATTTAGGCGTCGAAATAATCGACGAACAGCAGTTCATGGAGATGACGGGCGGGTAGGCACGCGGCACGAAACAAACCGCGACAATACTTCCCGCTGATCGTCGCACCGGCAACGGTATACGAAAGAATGGAAAACGCTGAATACATGCAGGCCGCCCTCGACCTTGCCGCCAAAGGCATCGGCGCCGTCGAACCAAACCCCGCCGTCGGCTGCATCATCGTAAAAGACAACACAATCATCGGCAGTGGCTATCATGAACACTTCGGCGGCCCCCACGCCGAGATCAACGCACTTGCCGACTGCCGCAAAAACGCCGCCGATCCGGCCGGTGCGACCATGTTCGTTACTCTTGAGCCCTGCTGCCACGTAGGCAAAACCGGCCCCTGCACCGACGCCATAATAGACGCCCGCATCGCCCGCGTCGTCATCGCCGCCGCCGACCCGTTCCACGAAGTCGCAGGCAAAGGCATCGGGCGCCTCCGCGAAGCCGGCATCGCCGTCGAGCTGGGCCTCTGTGCCGAACAGGCCCGCCTGCTCAACGCACCGTTCTACAAATACGCAACGACCCAGCGCCCCTGGGTCATCGCCAAATGGGCACAGTCCGCCGACGCCTTCCTCTCATCGCAAACCCATCGCTGGATATCCTGCCCCGCCAGCCGCCGCGACGTCCACGACCTCCGCCGCCGCTGCCAGGCCATCCTCGTCGGCGTCCAAACGGCTGTCGCCGACGACCCCCTGCTGACGGTCCGCGTGCCCGACCTTCAATGGAAACGCCAGCCGCTGAGAATCATACTGGACAGCAATCTGCGAATCACCGATGACAGAAAGGTGCTCGATACCTCCGAGGCGAAAACGCTAATTGTCATAACCGGCAGCACGCTCCGGCGGCACGCCCGGCGCGTCGCCGAACTTGCGGCGCGGGGCGTCGAAATACTGGCGGTCCCGGAACGCAAAGGTCGCTGCGACGCGGAGCGCCTCCTGATCGAACTGGGTCGGCGCGGCATCGAGCAGCTGCTCGTCGAGGGCGGCCCGACCGTGTTGACCGACTTCCTGCGGCGGGACCTCGTCGACGAAGTACGGATATATCTCGCCCCGGCCGAACTGTCGCGCCAGGGTGTCGTAAAGGCCACTGTGCCCATGAAGCAGATCGTCTCTCGGCCTCAGCGGCTTATAAATGCACAAATAAAGGACCTTGACTGCGACCGCTGCATCGCCGGGCTCCTGCATGAGCCCCCCCAATGACGGCGCAGGAACATAACATGATCGAACAGGCGAAACAAAACCAGACGCCAGCGCAGACGCCCGTCGTCACGCCGCCTTTGCGCCGCAACATGATACTCGGCAAGTATCGCCTCGTGCGGCGCATCGGCAGGGGCGGCTACTGCGAGGTCTGGAAGGCCCGCGACCGCATCGAGGGAATCTGGGTGGCGCTCAAGATACCCCAGCCCGACCCTTCGGGCAAACGCGACAACCAGACCATGCTCCGCGAAGTCCGCCTTGTCGCCAGACTCCGCCACCCGCACATCATGCCCGTCAAGAACGCCGAGATTATCGACGGCTACGCCGTCATGGCCACCGAACTTTCCGTCCGCACGCTCGAAGACTGCTCGCGACCCATGAGCTTCCGACGCATAGTCAATATCGCCGGCCAGGTCCTCGAAGGACTCGCCTGCGCACACAGCCAGAAGCTCGTCCATTGCGACGTAACGCCCGGCAATATCTTTCTCTTCCCCAACGGCAGAGCCGCCATCGGCGACTTCGGCATAGGCCTCAAGATCGAAGGCCGCATGGAAACCGTCGACGACTTCGGCACGCCCGGCTACGTCGCCCCGGAGCAGGCCTACGGGCGACCTACCTACCGAAGCGACTGCTTCTCCGTCGGCATCGTCCTCTACGAGTTCATAACCGGCATCGTCCCGCGCTGGCCGTTCACCTGGCCATACCGAGGTCACGAACGACTCCGAAAAAACACCGGAGCAGACTTCGTCAAGTTTATGAAAAAGGCGCTCGCCGTCAACCCCAACGCCCGCTTCGCCAATGCCTCGGAGATGCTTGCCGCCATGCGAGCCGCAATACCGCGCGCCGTCCAGGCCAGTGGCGCCGCGTCCGTGCCCGCACAGTCGGCCCAGGACTGGCGACAGCTTCGCCGCGAGGCTTTTCTCAAACGCTACCGCAAGGTCCTGCCTGACATCTTCACCTGCTCAGCCTGTGGGGAGCCCGTCTCCGAGCGCATGCAGATCTGCCCGTGGTGCGGCACTACACGAAACCGCTACGATGACCGGACGCGCTTTACACACGTTTGCAGCCGCTGCCGCAAGGGAATATCTCCCGCATGGAGCTACTGTCCGTGGTGCTATGGACCGGGCTACCTCCCTCAGCCCGATAGCAACGGACCGGCGCTGTCATGGCATGACAACTGCCGACACTGCGGCGGCAAGCTCATGCGCTTCATGCGCTACTGTCCCTGGTGCCGCCGAAAAGTCCGCAAGGCATGGGCAGCCTTCCCGTTCCCCGAAACGTGCGCCGCCTGCGGATGGTCCGTCGACAGCGATTACTGGAATTACTGCCCCTGGTGCACAAAACGCCTCATCGACTAAGGAGCCTTGGCGATCATCGATCCCCAAATCGATACATCCCGAATAGACGTACAACTCGAACAGGCGCTCTCCATATCGCCGGCGTTCCGCTGGGCCGCCATGTCCGACGTCGGCAGAGTCCGCCGCGCCAATGAGGATGCCTGCCGCGTCGAGCCCGAAATCGGCCTCTTCGTCGTCTCCGATGGCATGGGAGGCCACGCCGGAGGCCGACTCGCCTCGACGATCGTTACCGAAGACCTCCCCGTCATGATTGAAAACAAGCTCCACACGCTCCGCGCCGCCGCTCCGCGCGCCGTTAGACGCGTCTTCAAGGCCACCGTCGCCGAACAAAGCCGACAACTCCGACTCGAAGCCCTCGGCGGCGAGCACGGCTACACGGAAATGGGCGCAACCGTCATAGTGCTGCTCATCAAAGACGCCCGCGCCTACATCGCCAATCTCGGCGACAGCC
>JAWLHD010000118.1:0-9629 GCA_041690555.1 Anaerohalosphaeraceae bacterium | reverse complement strand
GCCGGGCGCCTCAAACGAAGGGCGATCCGCGAGGTAATCCCTCACAAGTTCCGGCGATTTCTTGTACCGCTCGCCTTCAATCTTGCCCGGTATGCCGCACGACAGGAAGTACTCGAAACCCGGCATGAGTTCCTGCGAAAACCCCGTATATCGCCTGCCGCCCGGGCAGCCAAAAGAGTCGGCGTTCAGACACAAAGTCTTCCCCTTGCGCACCTTTGCCAGATCGGCAATGATGCACCGCCACCCGCCAGGCGCCTCAAGCGGCCCAACCCCAACGGGATGGTCGGTATAAAAGAAGCTAACAGGCAAATCGGCCTCCGCGAAATGCTTGGCCCACAATTGTTCGAATCGCATCTTGAGTTGCATGTCCATAGAGTTACTCCTGATAACGACTCTTGGGTTCTTTCCTGTCCAGAAATACAGTCTTCAATAGTCCCAGGCTGTTGCTTCTTGGTGACGTCTGTGATACAATTGTATCACTTTGGAGAGAGCAACCGTCCGCGGCTCCGTTATTCTATACCAGTTTGCCGTGAGGGTCAAAAAGTGTTGCCGTAATTGCTGGTGGAGGTATAGTCATGCGTCGTGTCTGTTTTGCTTCCTACTTCGTTTTCACGTTTGCCTTAATGGTGTTTACAGGGGTTGCTGCAGGCAGAAACCCGTTTCGCAGGAATTTCTTTGCTGTGTATCCTTCCGCAAGGGGAACGGTGCTTGACACGGTGCCGAGCAGTCCTGGCCACTGCGGCACTTGCCACTATGATTTCAGCGGCGGCGGTCCTCGAAATCCTTACGGGCTGGCAGTGGAGGCCGCCGGCACTTCGGAGGCTGCCATTGCCGCACTGGGCGCAGCGGATTCCGACGGAGACGGATTCAGCAACAGCGACGAGATCACTGACACGACGGCCTACAACAACACTCCGACGTTTCCAGGGCTGACACCTGCCAATCTGGGTCTTGTCAGCAAAGTTGCAATTGCCGATATACAGAACTATCTTGTGCCGCGAGTCGGCACTGATACGACGCCCCCGGTGGTGGTGGTTGTGCATCCCGACGGAGGGGAGGCGGTGGTTGGTAATGCGCCGACCACGGTGCAGTGGACCGCGACCGATGAGGGGGGCGTGGCAAGCGTCGATATCCACCTGTCGTTGGACGGCGGGCTGACATTCTCGCCGATCATCGAGGGGCTTGCCAATACGGGCAGTTACACGTGGTTTGCGGCAAATCGCCCGACAAGCGACGCAATCGTCCGAGTCGTTGCGGTCGACAATTCGATGAATCGCGCACACGATGACAGCAATGCGGTATTCAGCATAGTATCCCCCCCTGGCGGCGCCGTGCCGACAACCCTGAGAGACTTTGACATGCCCGGCACGCAGCCGTTAGAGGCGCTGCCCCTTAGCGACCCTTTGGATTGTGCGGTATGTCATGGCAATTACGACTCTGCGGCGGAGCCTTTTTTCAACTGGAAGGGCAGTATGATGGCGATGGCGTCGCGCGATATTCTCTTTCAGGCGAACATGGTCATCGCCAACCAGGATGCGCCTGATTCAGGCGATATGTGCCTCCGCTGTCACCTGCCGCGCGGCTGGTTAGGCGGGCGAAGCGTACCGACCGACGGAAAGGCCATGCTGCCCGCTGACGAGAAGGGGGTCTCATGCGATCTGTGCCATCGAATGGTGGACCCGATCTATAAGCCGGGCGTCAGTCCGGACCGGGACGCGGACATACTTGCGGACCTGCTCAATCCACCCGCGGTTGCGGGAAATGGCATGTACGTGGTCGATCCGATCGGCTCGCGGCGCGGACCGTTCGAGGACGCCGACAGTGCACATGCAGTGGTTGTGTCGCCGTTTCACCGCGAGGCGGCCATCTGCGGCACCTGTCATGACGTAAGTAATCCCGCATTCGAGAAGAATGCGGAGGGCGAGTACATGCCCAACGCGTTCGACTCGCCCGCTGCTGACTTCGCCCCGTCGAAACTGCTCGCCGTGGAACGCACCTACAGCGAATGGCTGCACAGCGATTACAATACTCCGACCGGGGTGTTCGCTCCGCAGTTCGGCGGCAACAAGGGGTATGTGGCGACGTGTCAGGATTGCCATATGCGCGACATCAGCGGCAAGGGGTGTAATCCGGATATGTTTCCTGCCGTTCCGCTGCGGCATGATCTTCCGCTGCACGATATGACCGGCGGCAGTACATGGATGCCGGGGCTGCTCGCCGCCATGTATCCGGACGAAGTGGATGCGTCCGCGGCTGCTGCCGGTGCTGAGCGGGCCAGGTACATGTTGCAGAATGCCGCGGAATTGTCCTACGTCATCAGGGGAGGCGAGTTGAAAGTAAAGGTGACCAACAACACGGGCCACAAACTGCCAACGGGCTATCCGGAAGGCAGACGCATCTGGCTCAATGTCAAGTTCTTTAATCGCAGCGGAGGGCTGGTGGCCGAGTCCGGGGCTTACGACCCGGATACAGGCGTGCTGAGCCAGGACGCGGATGTAAAGGTTTACGAGGTGAAGCCCGGCCTGGACTCGGTGACTGCGCCGCTGGCAGGCGAGTCCGTGGGCCCCTCTTTCCATTTTGTGTTAAACAATACGGTGTTTAAGGACAACCGCATTCCGCCGCGCGGCTTCACGAATGCGGCATTTGAAGAATTTGGCGGTGCTCCGGTGGCGCACAGTTATGCCGACGGACAATACTGGGATGAGACCGCTTACACGATTCCGGCCGGTGCGGCGTCGGCGGCGGTGACGTTGTATTATCAGAGTACCAGCAAGGAGTTCATCGAGTTCCTGCGCGACAAGAACACCACCAACGATCTCGGGCAGCAGCTTTACCAGCTTTGGGCCGACAACGGAAAGTGCCCCCCGGAAATCATGGCCGCGGCGAATGTGCCGATTACAGACCTGACCGGCGGCGGCGTCGATATGGCGGATTTCGCGGTGATTGCATCGCGTTGGCTTGTTGATTGTGGCCTCCAATCCTGCGACGGCGCCAATTTGGACGACAGCGACAATGTCATTAACATGTCCGATCTTGCAATCTTCGTTGAAAGTTGGCTCTGGGGCAAATAGACGCACGGATTCTCGGTTGTTCGTCGGTTGCGATTGCGATAGAATAGAGCCAGGGTCAGCGTGATTAGTTGTTGCAAGGGTTGGGATATGCGTATTTACCGAAGATGTAGTTTCTGTGCGATGGCCATCTTGTTTTTCGCTGACGCCGGGACCCAGGCCCAGCAGTGGACGCGATTTCGCGGACCTGATGGGCAGGGCATTGCTATTTCCGACGCCGCCGCGGCGATACCGGTCAAATGGCAGCCCGAGGATTACGACTGGAAGATCACGCTGCCGGGCGGCGGGCATTCGTCGCCTGTGGTTTGGCAAGACAAGGTCTTCGTCACCAGCGGCGACCGCAAGACGGGCAAACGCTATCTTCTGGCAATCAATGCCCCAGACGGAACAGAGATCTGGCGCAGAGATTTTGCCTTCTCGCCGTACTACACCAACAGCCTCAATAGCTTCGCCACGGGCACACCCTCCGTGGATGCCGACGCCGTGTACGTTCTTTGGCCCGCTGAAGAAGAGACGCTGCTTGCAGCCGTCTCTCACGCAGGCCGACTGCTATGGCAATGTAAATTTGCCGGCGTGCAGACGCAGCACGGACCGGGCAATTCGACGATCGTCGAGGCCGACCTCGTCGTGTTTGCGCACGAACAGCGGAGCACGGACAAAGCCGTTGCCGGGCAGTGGATCGCTGTGGATCGCCGCACCGGCCAAACGCGATGGACCATCGACCGCGAAAACAGCATCAACGTGTCCTACTCAACGCCGTGCATGTACGGCAGCGGGGCGCACCAGGCGCTGATCTTCAACAGTTTCACCAATGGGGTCAGCGCCGTTGACCCGGCGACCGGCCGCATCCTGTGGGAGATGCCCTCTGCCTTTCCCAAACGGGTGGTCAGTTCGCCGGTCATTGCCGGCGACCTGATCCTGGGCAGTTGCGGGCAGGGCGGCGCTGCTCACCATCTCATTGCAATCCGCCCGCCGACAGAAAGTTCGGTCGAAGCCGCGGTTGCCTACAGGGTCACAGGCCGTTCGGCGCCTTACGTATCGACGTCCCTGGCGGCCGACGGAATGCTCTTCACGTTCGGCGACAATGGCGACGTAAGCTGCATCGACGCCGCCACGGGCCAGACGCTGTGGTGTGAGAAACCCGCCGGCAAGTTCTACGGGTCTCCGGTCCTCGTTGCTGACAGAGTGTATTGCATCAACCGCGAAGGCCAAGTCGTCGTGCTCCGCGCCGCGCGCAAATACGAATTGTTGGCCGTAAACGACCTCGGCGAGATGAGCCATGCCACTCCCGCCGTCGCCGACGGCCGAATGTTCCTCCGGACCTTCTCCCAACTCACATGCATTTCAGGCAAGGCAAAATGATGAAACGTCTGAATATACCGACAATCCTCCTGCTCGCCTGCACCTTTGTCGGAGCACGAGCATGGGCCTGTTATACCGTCGTTGTAGGCCGAGAAGCATCGACCGATGGTGCGGTGCTCGTCGGCCACAACGAGCAGAACTCCGGCAGCCGCTTCATCAGTTTCCGCAGGATCCCGCGAATGCGGTATCAGGCCGCCGATGTTGTGGAACTGGCCGCTGGTGGTTGCTTGCCGCAGGTCCCCGAAACCCACGCGTTTCTGTGGTCCCAGAATCCCGGCCTGTCCTTCAGCGATTCATATATGAACGAGTACGGCGTCGCCGTAGTCAGTAACGGCTGCCCCGACCGCGGCGGCGACCTGGCGCAGTTGGAGGCCGAAGGACAACTCCGCGACGGCGGCATTGGCTATATGTTGCGCCGTTTGGTCGCCCAGCGAGCCACAACGGCACGGCAGGGTGTCCAAATCGCCGGTGCGATAATCGACGTAGTCGGCTACAACAGCAGCCGAACGTTGGTCATTGCCGATCCAGCCGAGGCGTGGCTCCTGTCGATGACACGCGGCAAACAGTGGGTCGCCCAACGAGTGCCGGACGACAAGGTGGTGCTTTTGCCGAACGTCTACATTGTTAACGAAGTCGACGTGAGCGACGCGAACAGTTTCCTCGCTTCAGATCGGCTAATCGACTATGCCGTCGAAAAGGGCTGGTGGCCCGCCAACAAAAAGCCGTTCATATTCTCCGAAGCATACGGCCGGCCGCGGGACACGCTCATGGACCCCCGCCAGTGGAAAGGCCAGTCTCTCGTCACGGGCCAAACCATCCTTCGTCAACCCGACCGACGCTTGCCTTTTGCGGTTACGCCCGCCCGCAGGATGGCAGTCGCCGACGTCGCCGCCATACTGCGCAATCACGACGACGTGGCGATCTGCAGTGCGGATACGCAGGAAGGTTCCGTCTTTCAGCTTAGAAGCGGTTTGCCCCCGGCCGTCGGCTGCGTGTACTGGCGGACCTCCGCTGAGCCGTGCACCAGTGTCCTGACGCCCTGGTATGCCGGCATCACCGACGTGCCGCCGCAGTATCACAAGGCCATCGATGTGGAAACTCAGTTGACCCTGGCCTTTCATTTCGGCGACACCCCCGGCAAATTCCAGCCTGATAACGCATTGGCCTGGTGGGTCTTCAAGAAGCTCCAGGACCGCTTCAATCACGCCTCCGAGTCGACCGCCGCCAAAAACCGCCTCTTCTGGGACACATTCGAGACCGGCTTCCTTGGCCGGCAGTCCGTAGTGGACAGGACTGCTATGGACCTTCACGACAAAGATCCCGCCGCCGCCGCTCGGTATCTGACCGAGTACTGCGGCGAGATTGCGGCTATCGTACTGAACGAGGCCGCAAGACGATAACCCAGCAGGGGGGTGAAAGGAAACAACAGGCCAAAGGATGGCGCCGAATGCTAACGCCCACCAACGTGGTAACGTCGTGCTAAAGACCGGCTTCTCCGCCGTGCTTTTTGCTGCAATTTGTCTTGCGACTTTCAAGCTCGCCGGCGCAGCCTCGCACGGACACTGGTATAGTATCGTACCTCCGCTGATCGCCATCTTCCTGGCTTTTCTTACGCGACATGTGATCTTTAGCCTCGGCTTTGCACTGATTGTCGGCGGTCTTCTGTGTCATGTGCCCGATGCCCCGGTTGCCGCCGCCTCGTGGTCGGAAGGTTATCTCGGCGTCGGCGCCGTCCTTCAGGAAACCCTGACCGATGCCGGCAACCTTAAAATACTCGCCTTCATTCCACCCGTATTCGTAATGATTGAGCTGATCATCGCCTCCGGCGGCTTCAGCGGCCTCGTCCTTTGGCTCATGAAGTGGATCCGCGGCAGGCGCTCCGCCCAGGTGCAGACCGCCGTCCTGGGTGTATTGTGCTTCATCGATGACTACGCCAACGCCATCATTGTAGGCTCGATGATGCAGCCGGTAACAGATCGCTTCCGCATCAGCCGCGAAAAGCTTGCCTTTATCGTCGATGCAACCAGCGCCCCCATTTCCGGACTTGCCATCGTCAGCACGTGGATCGCATACGAGGTCGGCCTCTTCGCCGCCGTCTCCGCCCAACTGGGGTTCGGCCGCACCGGATACTCCATGTTCTTCGATGCCCTCGCTTACCGATTCTACTGCATGTTCATGATCCTCTTCGTTTTCGTCAACATCCTCGCCAACCGGGACTTCGGACCTATGACGAAGGCCGCCGTCGACGATTGGCCTGCCGATGCAAGCATGAGTACTGAAACACCTGCGCTCAAGGTCAAGGCCAGGGCCCTCAACGCGGTCATTCCGCTGGCCGCCTTTCTTGGCTTTCATGTCCGGGGGCTCTGGCTCGACGGCGACGGACCCGCCAAACTCGCCGCCGGCGCCTCGCCCGCCTCCTGGGTCTACTGGCAGGACGTGATCGGCCACGCCGAAAACAGCACGGTCATACTCGCAAAATCAGCCGTCTTCGGCCTGGCAGTCGCCCTGGCCTGCGGTCTGCTCACGCAATCCCTGACTCCCGCCGCCGTCATACGCTCCTTCAGCAGCGGCGTCAAAAGAGCAATGATGCCCGCTTGCGTGCTCGTCCTGGCATGGTCGCTTAAGCGCACTTGCGACACCCTCCAGACAGGCCAGTTCCTCACCGGCATTCTCGCCGACCGCATATCGCCCCTTGCCTTTCCGGCAATTCTCTTCGGCGTGGCCTCACTGACCTCCTTTGCAACGGGCACAAGCTGGGGAACTATGGCAATACTCATTCCAACCGCAATCCCGATAGCCTTTGCGCTCGACGGTGAGGTCTACGGATTAACAACCATGATCAGCCTCGGCGCAGTCCTGGACGGAGCGATCTTCGGCGACCACTGCTCCCCCATTTCCGATACCACGATCATCAGTTCTGTAAGCTGCAAGTGCGACCTCATGCAGCACGTCCGAACGCAGCTCCCTTACAGTCTCACCGTGGCGGGCATTGCATTGATGTGCGGATACATACCCGGCGTGTTCGGCATGAGCTGGATTAACTGCTTCCTCAGCGGCGGGCTGGTAATTGGCGTGCTTTTCGCCGTCTTGTTTCTCCGCCGGCCGTCGTAAACCCGCCGTGCGGCGGAAAAGCAAGCCGCAAGTGCCCGGTTATTGCTCCAGCAGACTGCTCAGCAAATCTTCGAGGTAGCCGTGAGATATCTCGCCAACCGCAAAGTAGGAATAATCGCCGATCTTCACCGATACCATGTTCGACGTCGCGAAAGCACTTCTCCAATAGGCATGACCGCCGCGATCGATGCGCTCCGTCATCCCCATTGACTGCGGCGCACGGCGCACAACGATGATGCTCATTATCCCGTCTGGCGTCGCCACCACGTAGCTGCCGGCAATATCGCCTTGGAAGTGCCGCACGCAGCAGCCCCTCAGAGCCAGGCCGTGGTTTGGTTCCGGAAGCCGCGGGTTAAAGCCCAGATGCTCCTTGAAGTACGCCGCGAGCATTTCCGGATCTGTCTCGCTGATAAAACCGCCGCTTTCCGAAAGGTTATGACTATGGATGTTCGCCAGGTCGGCAATCGCCGTCGATGGTGTCGTCAGGTAGAACAAAAGCGGTATTGCCACGATAAGTGCCGCTGCCGCGGAGATGGCGGCCGCCAGACTCCGCCTGCCGGCGCCGCGCTGCTGAGTCGCTTGCCGCACAGCCCCGTCCTCAAGGAGATCTGACGCCCGGCCTGCAAGGCCAATCCGCGCCCCAAGAGAAGCCGGAGCATGGATGCCCTCAAATGCATCACGCAATCGACGGGCAATCGCACGCTTCTCGGCAAGGCGTTCGCGGCACAGAGCGCAGCCTGTCAGGTGAATGTGACCCGCATCGCCGCTGCCGTCCGCAATCAGCTCTTCAAGTTCTATCTCGCTCAGATGGTCCATCTTCGCTCTCCCGCCCAACCCATTTCTCTTGCACGAGCAGCCAGACAGTTCTTGAGGGCAGTCCTGGCTCGACTGGTTCGGCTTTTCACCGTACCGACTGCTACACCCGTAATTTCAGCGACCTCCTCATGGCTTAAGCCTTCCACGTCAACGAGGAAAAGGGTCAGCCGCTGCTCGTCCGCAAGTCGCGAAAGTGCGCCTATCACCTGCTCATCGGCGAAATTCTCCAAAAGGTCTTGCGGATTCGACCACACGCTGTCCTGCTCCGTACCCGCCGCCGCAATGGATTCGCACAAAGGAGCCGCAGGACCCGCGATTCTCATTCGCCGGAGTTGATCGATCCACGTATTGCGCAGGATGCGCAAGAGCCACGCTTTGCAGTTGCTATTCATGTCGAACGACCCGAAATGCTCCATCGCCTTTACAAACGTCGTCTGCGCCAGATCCTCGGCGGTCTCTCGCCGGCCCGCAAGCGCGTAAGCCGCCCGATACACGGCGTCCAGATGTTGCAACGCAACGTTTTCGAACTCACTGGTCAGGAGCTTTGCAGCCGCTGTCTTTCTCACTTATCCAAACGTTCTCGATGGCTCATTGGTTCCGTCAAACTCCGTGCGGTTTCCTGATGCAGTGGTTGCCGCGTGTTGCCTTATACGCCCGGCTCACCGGCCGCGTTCGCCTCAACCGAAGACGCGCTTCTCAGACGCCCCTTCAGCCGCCTCTCCTGAACAGCGCAATACAAAACGGGCACGACAAGCATTGTCAGTATCTCGATGGCCATGCCGCCGAATGAAGGAATCGCCATCGGAACCATCACGTCGGACCCCCGTCCGGTGCTTGTCAGGATGGGCAGCAGTGCCAACAGCGTCGTTGCCGTGGTCATGAGGCACGGCCGAACCCGCCGACTGCCCGCGGCGATTGTAGCCTCTCTAATATCCTCAGCAGTCGCATGGTTCTTCCCCCTAAACGACTGCTCCAGAAAAGTCGCCATCACCACCCCGTCATCGGCCGCGATTCCAAACAGCACCAGAAAACCCACCCAGATGGCAACGCTCAGATTAATTGTGTGCACCTGGAAGAGGTCCCGCATATTCACGCCGAATACGTGGAAGTCCAGGAACCAGCCCTGCCCATAGAGCCATATCAGGATGAAGCCGCCCGACCATGCGACGATGATACCCGTGAAAACCAGAAACGACGTCGTGGCTGATTTGAACTTAAGATACATAATTATGAATATTATGAAGAGCGACATCGGCAGCACCACCGCCAGTG
>JAWLHD010000117.1:7450-9637 GCA_041690555.1 Anaerohalosphaeraceae bacterium | reverse complement strand
GAGGAGATGGTCAAGGACGATTCGATCGAGGCGATCTACTGCGCGACGGATGCTCCGGCCCATGCCCGGCACGCGATCCTTTGTATGGAGCATGGCAAGCATGTTGCGACGGCGGTTCCGGCGTTCCGCGGGGATATCGAGGATGCGGAGAGGCTGCTGGAATGCTGCAGGAAGAACAAGGGATTAGTTTACGCCATGTTCGAGACGTCGTGTTTTCATGACGATCTGTTTGCAATGGAAAAGCTGTATGCGGCCGGCGTGTTTGGGCGTATCGTTTATTCCGAGGGGGAGTATTGTCATCCTCATTCCTTAGGGGCGGCGGCGCTGGACTCTTACAAGGATTGGCGAAAGAAGGGATGTCCGATGTGGTATCCGACGCATGCGACGGCTTACTATGTCGGCGTTACGCATAAATCGCTGCTGGATGTTTCGTGTCAGGGTACTCCGCTGTTTGACGAAGACCAGCGTGTTCCCAATGCGATAGGGAACATATTCAAGTCGGAGGTCGGGCTGTTTCGGACGGCAGAAGGCGGGCTTTCCCGGATGATCATATGCAGTTCGCAGGGTGAGTACCTGGAAGCGGGACGGATCCGGGGCGAATACGGCGGATTCAACAAGACGTTTGTGGGCGACAGGGTTGGGAGCAAGCGCTACTACGAGGCTATCAAGGGCGGCTTGCAGATTAAGAAGTACGCTTTGCCGCCGGGAGTTCTGCCGGGAGGACACGGCGGATCTCACGGCTACCTCGGGGACGACTTCATCGACGCCATCCTGCGCGGGCGCAAACCGAGGGTTGATGTCATCGATGCGCTGAACATGACGGTTCCCGGCTATTACGCGCACCTGTCGGCGATGAAGGATGGTGAAACGATGAAGATTCCACAGTATTCACTCTAATGCCTGACCGGATGCCTTGAGATCGAAGCCTTGCCGTGGTGGTTGGCTTTTGGTGGCCGGTCGGGCGGGGACGGGGCGTTGATTTGTTTTTCGTGGGTGGGGGGATTGCTTTTTTTTGGGGAATTGGATATTCTTCAAGTCGTGCAAATCGGCGTAAATCTCTGAACCTGTCCTGGGTGCAAGTGCAAGCGGCGACATATGTGCGGATTTCTTGGGGTCTTCCGACCCGATGTGAACGGGGAGATTTCTTTGGCAAACCTGCAACGGTCGCGGGAGCTGTTGTATCATCGCGGACCGGATCAGCAGGAGGTTTTCAGTGGCGGCGGTATTGGGCTTGTGCATACGCGGCTTTCACTGCTGGATCTTTCGGAGCGGAGCCGTCAGCCGTTTTGGGACACTGGCGGGCGTTACGGGCTGATCTATAACGGGGAGATCTACAATTTTCAGTCGCTGCGGCTCGAACTGGAGCGTTGCGGGGCGGTTTTTCGGACGACGGGTGACACTGAGGTTCTCTTGCAGATGCTGATTCACCGGGGCGTTGATGAGACGCTGTCGCTTGTCGAGGGGATGTATGCGTTTGCTTTTTACGATCGACAGGAGCATACTCTGACGCTTGCGCGCGATCGTTTCGGCATGAAGCCGCTTTACATGTGCCGGTACAAGGGCTCGCTGGTTTTCAGTTCGACGATAGCTGCTCTTCGGCCGTGGTTTTCGTTCGAGCCGGACGTAATGGCTGTCCTGGCTTATCTGCAGGGCATCGGGACGCCGTACATGGGGTGCTCGTTCTACAAGGGTCTGCGTATTGTGGAGCCCGGTTCGGTTTTGACGGTTGGGCCGGACGGTTCGGTGAGCACGCGGCGGCATTTTCAACTCAGCGATTTGTGGGATGCGGGGCAGGCGGAGGAACTTGGGCGGCTTTCGGCTCGGCAGATTGTGGATCGGACGGAAGAGGCCTTGATGGAAAGCGTTAGGATGCAGCTTGTGGCGGATGCGCCGGTCGGGGTGCTTTGCAGCGGGGGCGTGGATTCGTCGACGATCATGGCGATGGCTGCGCGGATTAAAGGCGATATGATGGTTTTTCACGCCAACGTTGTTGGGCCGGGCAGCGAATACGAGGCGGCGCGGAGGCTGGCGGAGCATCTTAAGCTGGACTTCCGGTCGGTGGACGTCGGCGACGGGGACTATATCGAGGCGATGTGCGACGTGATGGAGCATTATGGGCATCCGTTTGCACAGCATCTTAATTCGGTGCCTTTTTTGCAGGTCTCTCGTCTGGTTCGTTCTTCGGGT
>JAWLHD010000117.1:0-7440 GCA_041690555.1 Anaerohalosphaeraceae bacterium | reverse complement strand
GGTGTGAAGGCGGTGTTGTCGGGTGAGGGGGCAGACGAGTGCTATTATGGTTATCCGGAGATGATCATGGTTCCGTGGGCGCGGAAATGGTACGTGCCTCGGCGGCTGGGCAAGTATGTGCCGACGGTGAAGTGGCTTCTCGGGAGGCGTGCCGCTCCAATGGAGATCGACGTTCGCAAGGATATAGCGACGCGTTACGAGCGGAGCCTTGCATACGAGGAGATTTGCCGGGAGTTGGGGCGGCGGGGCGGCGCTCAGCCGGAGGACCTTCAGTCATTGTGCTGGCTTGGTTATCATCTTCGGTCGCTGCTTCATCGGAACGACTGCATTGGGATGGCGGCGAGCGTGGAGGCTCGTTTTCCGTTTCTGGACAGGGCTGTGGTCGGCGACGCGGTGAACATGCCGTATCATTGCCGGGCTCGTTTTTCGCTTGGTGCGCGCGGGGGCAGTCATCATCTGATCCGGGACAAGTGGGTGCTTCGGCAGGTTGCGCGGCGTTATATTCCGGAAGAGCTTGCGTATCGGCGGAAGACGGGTTTTCCGATAGATGCGTGGCGTCGGATGGTGATCCCCGTGGAGTTTTTCCACGGGTCTTATACTTCGGAGATGCTGGAGCTTTCCGACAGGGAGATGACCCATCTGTTCGAGAACGCTCGGCCTTTCATGCGGACGAAGCTGCTGCACTTAGAGGTTTGGGCTCATGTGTGCCTGTTCGGGCTGGACAAGGATCGGATGCTGTCGCGGATGCGGGGGCAGATAGTAATCGAGCCTCACAAGTCGGCTTGCGGGCGGGCGCAGCGGACTGGCGGCGTGGCGGGTTGCGGGGGTTAGTCGGAGCGTTCAGGTGCTTTTCCTTGGGCGTTTTTTCTTGTTTTGTTTTGCGTCGGCTCTTCGGGTTTCGCGTCTTGCGGCGGTTGCGATTTTGTGGAGGACTTCTTTTTCGGCGAGTCCGATAAGGCCGAGCCATCTTGCGGCTATGGCGAGTTTGGCGTCTCGGCCGACGAGGTAGTGGGGGCGGGGGTTTTTTGTCTGCATGGCGTGGAGGATTGTCTTGACGACGTCGGCGGGATCGCCGGCATGGGGTATGATCACGTCGCGCATGAGGCGGAGGAATCCGCGGTTGTACCGGAGCATGGGGGAGTCGGGATTGTAGAAGTTTTCGGTGAGATTGACGTTTGCGCGGAGGATTTCAGTTTTGTGGTAGCCGGGCTCGATGGATGTTACGTGTATGTTGAAGGGCTTGAGCTCGACTCGGATTGACCTGGAGAAGCCGACGAGTGCGTGTTTTGTGGCGGCATAGGCGGCGTTGAAGGGGTGGCCGATTCTTCCGGCGAGGGAGGCTATGTTTATGATTCTTCCGGAGCCGGCGGTAATCATTGCGGGTACGACGGCTCTTGTGAGGGCGACGACGCCGAAGTAGTTGGTCTGGAAGACGGTGTCCATTTCAGATTCGGTGATGTCGAGGAATGAGCCGAGTATTGACATTCCGGCGTTGTTTACGAGTATGTCGATGGGGCTGTATTTGCGGGCGATGTCTTCTATCTGGTTGTGGTCGGTGATGTCGAGGTGTTCTATTGCGGCGGTTGTTTTTGCGTGGTCGAGTTCTATCTGGAGGTACTCGGCTTTTTTCATGTTTCGCATGGTTGCGATGACTTCGTAGCCGGCCTTTGCGGCCTGTACGGCGGCGGCGAGTCCGAATCCGCTGGAGCAGCCGGTGATCAGGACCTTTTTTGGCGGTGCAGTTTTGTTCATTTAGACTCCCATAGGCCCTTGTCCGGTCAGGAAGGGCAGACGAAATTAAAATGTGAAAAAGCGGCAGAGGCAAGACAATAACGTGATTTCCTGTGGTTCGTCTTGGTTTTTTGCGTAAATTTTTTCGGTTACCCCTTGCATTATCCCCGTCGACGCTTATATTTGTAAGGCTTTGAAGTATTTCAGACGGATGATATAATAATCGCGGGCCGAGGGTCGGCGAGACGAAGAGAACGGGAGTTATCATGGCAAGAGAATGCTATTTTACTGGCAGGCGGACGAGGGCCGGTCGGAGCATCGCGCGTCGGGGTAAGGCGAAGTATCTTGGCGGGGTGGGCAAAAAGACTACCGGCGTAACGAAGCGGAAGTTCAAGCCGAATATTCAGAAGGTTCGTGCGATCGTGGACGGCAAGATCTGCCGGATCAGCGTTTCGGCGAAGGCAATCAAGATGGGTCTTGTAGAGAAGCCGGTTAAGCGGAATTACAAGGCGGCGGAGAAGGCAGCCGACTGAACGGCGGGGGGCCTGGATTGGGTATTCAGCGAGGCTGCAGCAGTCTCGCTTTTTTTTTGCGGAGAGATCAATGGCGGGGCGAATCGACGAGTCGCAGGTGCGGCAGGTTGCGAAGCTGTCGCGTCTGGAGTTGACGGAGGAGGAGGTGGCGCGGTTTGCCACGGAGTTAGGGGCGATAGTGGAGTATATCGAGAAGCTGAACGAGCTGGACGTGTCGGGGGTGGAGCCGCTTGCGCATTGTCTTGCGATTCATAATGTGTTCCGGGCAGACGAGGCGGCGGGGTCGCTTGATACGGAGGCGGCGCTTGGCAACGCACCGCAGCGGCATGACGAATACTTCAAGGTTCCCAAGATACTTGATGACGGTTCGGGGGCTTGAAGGGACGGAAAAGGGCGGGAACTGTGTTTGCAGAGGAGTCGATTATGAAGGCATTGCATCTTACGGTTATTGTACTTGTTACGTCGTTGTCGACGGGTTGCTTTGGTGACGAGGATGAGAAGATGAGCAAGTCGCTGCCGCCGGGACAGCACGATCAGGCTTTCGAGAAGAAGGTTACGACGACGCTGGCGCTGAAGTACCTTCTTTACCTGCCAAAGGACTATGGAAAGGCGGGAGAGAAGTGGCCGCTGATTATTTTTCTGCACGGTGCGGGCGAGCGTGGGGATAACCTGCGACAGGTCGAGGTTCATGGGCCTCCGAAGGTTGTCAAGGGCAAGGACCTTCCGTTTATTATAGTGTCGCCGCAGTGCCCGAAGGACAGTTGGTGGCCAAAGCAGGTTGAGGCTCTGATCGCGCTGCTTGACGAGATTGTGAAGCTTCATAACGTGGATACGGACCGGATATACCTGACGGGTCTGAGCATGGGGGGTTACGGGACGTGGTCTTTGGCGTGCGATCATCCGGAGCGATTTGCGGCTATAGCTCCGATCTGCGGGGGCGGGGAGCCGCTGTTCGGGCCGCGGCTGAGGCACGTGCCGGTGTGGGCGTTTCACGGGGCAAAGGACCCCGTTGTGCCGTTAGATCGAAGCGAAGTGATGGTGCAGTCGGTGAAGAAGGTGGGGGGGGATGCGCGGCTGACGGTGTATCCGGAGGCGGGGCATGACTCGTGGACTGTTACCTATGATAATCCGGAACTGTACGAGTGGTTTCTTAAGCACAAGCGCAGGCAGGTGACAAGCGGGGGCCTTTTTTAGGATGGAGGACTTAACCGCCAGACAGGTGCGGGACGCGATTGCGGCGGGGGAGGTGAAGAGCGTCCAGGTGGTGAGCGGGCTTTTTGCGCGGATTGAACGGTTGGAGCCGGTTGTGGGGGCGTATCTGAGTCTTTTCAAGGAGGAGGCTCTTGCGGCGGCGGAAGCAATCGACGGCAAGATCGCCCGGGGCGAGGCGGCGGGGTCGCTTGCCGGTGTGCCTGTGGCGGTAAAGGACAACATCTGCATGCGGCAGGGGGCGACGACGTGTGCGTCGAAGATGCTTGCCAACTTCCATTCGCCTTACGATGCGCACGTTGTGGAGCGGTTGCGTGCGGCGGGGGCGGTGATCGTAGGCAAGACGAACATGGATGAGTTTGCGATGGGCTCGAGCACGGAGAATTCGGGCCTGAAGCGGACGGTGAACCCGTGGGATACTTCGCGGGTGCCGGGGGGCAGCAGCGGGGGATCGGCGGCGGCGATGGCGGCGCGGCTGTGCAGCGCGGCGCTGGGTTCGGATACGGGCGGGTCGATTCGTCAGCCGGCGGGGTTTTGCGGGGTGGTGGGTCTGAAGCCGACCTACGGCAGGGTGTCTCGGCACGGGCTGGTCGCGTACGGGTCGAGTCTGGATCAGATCGGGCCGCTGACGGGGGACGTTGCGGATGCAGCGATGATGCTCAATGTGATCGCTGGGCATGACAAGCGGGACAGCACATCCGTGCCGGAGACCGCGGCGCCGGTTTGCGATTACCTTGCGGGAATCGACGAGGCTCCGGAGGGGCTGAAGATCGCCGTAGTGCCGGAGTTTAACGCGGCGGCGGACGCGGATACTCGGGGCGCCATTGACGCGGCGCTGGAGGTTTATCGAGGGTTGGGGGCCCAAGTGGTGGAAGTGGAGATGCCGCACTTTCAGTATGCGGTGGCGGCTTACTACGTGATAGCGACGGCGGAGGCGTCGAGCAATCTGGCGCGTTATGACGGGGTTCATTACGGGCATCAGTCGGCGGCGGCGCGGGATTACATTGAGGTGTATTCCAAGTCGCGCGCGGAGGGGTTCGGCGACGAGGTGAAGCGGCGGATCATGTTGGGGACGTTTGCTTTGTCGAGCGGGTACTACGATGCGTACTACCTTCGGGCGCTGAAGGTGCGGAATCTGATACGGCGTGATTTTGAGGAGGCGTTCGTTAGGGCGGACTGCCTGATGATGCCGGTGTCGCCGACGACGGCGTTCAGGATCGGCGAGAAGACGGCAGATCCGCTGCAGATGTATATGGCCGACATTTATACGATTGCGACGAATCTGTCGGGTGTGCCGGGGATCAGCATACCGTGCGGATTCGACGGCGAGGGGATGCCGACGGGCTTACAGATAATGACGGCGGCTTTTAGCGAGGATAAGCTGCTGCGGATCGGAAGGATGTTCGAGAAGCACACGGACTGGCATAAACGCAAACCTGATCTGAGAGGGTAGTGTGATGAGACTTGTGATGGGAAAGAGGCAGGCGGCGATGCTTGCCGTGCTGCTGTGCGGCGCATACGTGTATGGCGACGCGGGCGGGCTGAGCAGGAAGAAGATCGAGGAGATTCAGTCGTCGTTTGCGATGGATGCGCATACGCGGGCGATGTACAATGCGATAAGCAGTACGGACGTGAGGAACATTGCGCTGAACCGGGAGATCGTGCGGTCGCACGATCGTCTTTATACGCACAAGATCGACGTGAAAGGCGTGACCAACCAGAAGTCTTCGGGGAGATGCTGGCTGTTCGCGGGTCTGAACAATATTCGCCACGGCGTTCGCAAGAGCAATGACCTGAAGAGCCTGGAGTTTTCGCAGATATATCTTACGTTCTGGGACAAGTTCGAGAAGTCCAATACTTTTCTGGAACGTGTGATCGCATGGCGCGGCCGCGATCTGATGGATCGGGAGCTGACGACGGCGCTGCAGATGCCGTGTCCGGACGGGGGGTACTGGGAGAACGTCGTTGACCTGGTGAACAAGTACGGGGTGGTTCCTAAGGACGTTTACCCGGAGACGAGCAGCTCGGAGGCGACGCGTTCGATGAACGCTATTCTGGAGCAACTGCTTCGGGCGGATGCGGTGAAGCTGCGGAAGATGCACGAGCAGGGGGCGACCGTGCGGCAGATGCGGCGGGAGAAGGAGAAGATGCTGGCGGAGGTCTACCGTGTTCTGGCGATGAACCTTGGCGAGCCTCCGAGCGAGTTTTTATGGCGGTATGAGCCGGGCAAGGGCAAAGACAAGGACGGCGACGACAAGGATGATGACAAAGAAGACAAGAAGGCCAAGGGCAATAAGCAGGATATTGAAGAGCTTGCGATGACGCCCAGAGAGTTCTTCGGCAAGTTCGTCGGCGTGGATACGGGCGACTGGGTGAACATCTTCAACGATACTACGCACGAGTACGGCAAGCGGTATACGGTCGCCATGTCGAAGAACGTATGGGAGGGTAGCGACATTACGTATATCAACGTGGATATCGATACCTTGAAGAAGATTGCAGTCAAGTCGATCGTGGACGATACGCCGGTGATGTTTGCGTGCAACGTGAGCGTGGACCAGAGTTCGGAACTGGGGATCATGGCGCCGGGGCTGTACGACTACGAGTCGATTTACGGGATCGACATGACTATGACGAAGGCCGAGCGGGCGCTGTTTCGACAGGGCACGAGGAATCATGGCATGGTGCTGGTCGGGGTGGACGTTCGCGAGGACAGGCCGGTGAAGTGGCTTGTCGAGAACAGTTGGGGGGCCGAGCGGGGCAAGGGTGGCTACTGGGACATGTACGACGAGTGGTTTGATCTGCACGTGTACAATATAATCGTGAGAAAAGAGTACGTGCCGAAGAAGGTGCTGAAGATACTGGAGCAGGAGCCTATCGCGCTTCCGGCGTGGGATCCGATGCAGTAGCCACAGAAGTTTTGGCGGGAAAATGGCTGAGTTGGAATACAAGCTGATTGTTGGGCTGGAGATACATGTTCATCTGGCTACCCGGACGAAGATGTTCTGCGGTTGCGGGCTTGCTTACGGGGAGCAAGCGAATACTCGCGTGTGCCCCGTATGCATCGGGATGCCTGGCGTTCTGCCGGTGATGAACAAGACGGCGGTGGAGTATGCGGTTCTGACGGCGCTTGCGCTGAACTGCCGGGTTGCTTCGCATACGAAGTGGGACCGCAAGAGCTATTACTATCCGGACCTGCCGAAGAATTACCAGATCAGCCAGTATGACCTGCCGCTTGGCGAGCACGGGTACATCGAGATACCGCTGCCTTCGGGCTCGGGCACAAGCAAGAGGATCGGGATCATACGGGCGCACCTGGAGGAGGATGCGGGAAAGAATATTCACACTTTGGGCAATTTTTCGGCGATAGATCTGAACCGGGCGGGGGCGCCGCTGCTGGAGATCGTTACGGAGCCGGATATGAACTCGGCGGAGGAGGTTGGGGCGCTGGCTCGTGAGCTTCAGCGGATTGTGCGGTATTTAGGCGTGTCGGAGGGGGACATGCAAAAGGGGCACATGCGGTTCGAGCCGAACATCAATCTGCACATTACGCGGGACGGTCAGGTTTACAAGACGCCGATCAGCGAGGTGAAGAACCTCAACAGCTTTCGGGCGATCGAGCGGAGCGTGGCGTACGAGGCGAGGCGGCAGTTGGACGAATTCGTCGAGACGGGGCGGACGATGCAGACGGGCAACAAGCGGACGTACGGCTGGGATGACGTCAACCAGCGGACGGTCTTGCAGCGGGAGAAGGAGGAGGCGCACGATTATCGTTACTTCCCGGAGCCGGATCTTGTGCCGGTCGAGATGGACGAGGCATGGCTTGCGGAGATACGGGGGCGGCTGTGCGAACTGCCGCTGGAGATGCAGAAGCGGTTTGCGGGGGATTACGGGCTGAGCGATTATGATGCGGGGGTGCTGACTGGAGATCGGTCGGCGGCGGAACTGTTCGACAGTGCGGTCGGGA
>JAWLHD010000116.1:0-9644 GCA_041690555.1 Anaerohalosphaeraceae bacterium | reverse complement strand
GGGTGTGGGCGATGTATGGGTTGGTTAGCGGGGCCTGTTTCTGGATGGCGATGCCGGCGGCGAGCATTTGGCGGGCGGTGTCGAGTTTGTCCTGATACTGACAGACCGTGCCGAGATCGATGAGGCACATTGCCAGTTCGTCGGGGTCGGCGTGGGTCTGTGCGCGGGCGAGGGCCTGGGTCGCGAGGAGGTGGGCTTTGTCGTATTGTCCGAAGGCGACGTAAGCCCTGGCCATTGTTCGAAGGGTGCGGCTGTTGTGATTGTCGGATGCGGCGCGGGAGACCGCGGCCAGACCGATCAGGAGGGCGAGGGCGATCAGGCCGGGGCGTTTGACCGTGATGTGTGGTTCAGGGCTTTTCATCGTTCAACAAGTCGGCCCGATGGGAGGG
This sequence comes from Anaerohalosphaeraceae bacterium, assembly GCA_041690555.1. Classification (GTDB taxonomy): domain Bacteria; phylum Planctomycetota; class Phycisphaerae; order Sedimentisphaerales; family Anaerohalosphaeraceae; genus JACZKQ01. The sequence continues at coordinate 9,255 of JAWLHD010000116.1, read as the reverse complement.
GCCCGTCTGTTAAAACTTAGGAAACATTCGCTTGTGAGGCGAATGATGTGCAGGAATCGGCGGCAGAAGCACTTGGGGTGCAAGGGTCTTCTGCGAGGGGGGACGTTATCGGTCGCGGAGGCGCAGCGGCAGGGAATTGTGCGTCGCGGCGGATGCGCGCGGCGAGTGTAAGCGTTATGGGACGTGCGGGCGCGGCGACGCACCGGAACATGGGGGATGCCCGCGTTGCGGTACGGCAAACCGGCTGTGGGGCTATTTGCCTATGCAGTAGAGCTTTTGGGTTGTTCTTATGAAGAGCTGTCCCTGTGATACGCTGATTGAGGCTCTTACCATGTCTCGGCCGGCGGGCTTGTCCATTTGTATGGAGTGGAGGACTTTTCCGTCGGCGGCGTTGATTACGTCGGCGTGGCCGTCGTGGTTGATGAGGTATATCTTGCCGTCGGCGGCGGTTGGCGAGGCTTCATATTTTGCTCGGCCGGGGGTGGTGATGGTCCATTTGACGCTGCCGTTGGGGTCGACTCGGGCGAGGGTCTTTCTCAGGTCGCTGAGGATGAAGAAGTCGCCGTCGTAGAACGCGGGCGTTGGTACGTCGGAGGTGATTTCCTTGTGGTTGGCGGTGGTCCATGCGACGGCGGTGTCCTGGAGGGTGCCCGTTCCGTTGGGGGTTATGGCGTAGACGGGTGCATTCTTGGGTGCGCAGGCGAGGACACGGTCGGCGCCGACTACGGGCGAGGGTACGAGGCGCCAATGGCCGATTCGCTGGGGGTTCCACGTGCCCCATCGCCAGAGTTCATTGCCGGTTTCGAGGTCGTGTCCGCTGATGACGTCGGCGCCGACGACGAGGAGTTGTTCCTTGCCGCTGAGGGTTGCGGGGACGGGTGTGCTGAAGGCTTCGCGGGATTCTGCGACGGCTTCGGTTGGACGGAAGACCTTCCAGAGCGTTTTGCCGGTCTTCGGGTCCATAGCGAGGAGGTATGAGCGGTTGTCGGCAGAGCCGCGGCCGGATACATGGACGTCGCGCTGGAGGACCTGGAGGTATAGTTTGCCTTTGTGGAGTACGGGGCTGCTGCTGAAGGTCCAGAGGAAGGCGAATGTTCCGTAGTCTTCCTGGATGTTTCGGGACCAGAGTTGTTTGCCTTCGTAGTCGAAAGCGATCAGCAGTCCGTTGCTGTAGAAGAAGTAGACGGTCTTGCCATCGGCTACGGGGGAGGGGGCGGCGTAGTTGGAGCGGTTGTCGCGGCGGATTCCTTTGGCGACTTCACGGCTCCAGATGAGGCTGCCGTTTTTGCGGTCGAAACACATTGCCAGCAGGGATTCGGCGGCGGTGTCGGCGCTGGAAATGAAGACGCGGTCGCCGGAGACGATTGGCGTTGCGGCCGACGGGCCGGGCAGGTCGGCGGTCCATGCGACGTTTTCGGTCTGTGTCCAGGCGGCGGGCAGGCTGGTTTCGTCGGTGGCGCCGTTGTGGAAGGGGCCTCTCCACTGGGGCCAGTCGGCTGCGTGGGCGGCGGATGCGGCGATTGCGACGGCTGCCAAGAGGGTGCGATACTTCATTTTGACCTCCTTTGCCCTGTCGGGCGGACTCTTTGATTTCGATAACGCCTGTCGATATGCAGGGATACACTGTCTGCCTGAGCGTCATTACTGTCCTACCATAATACTCGGAAATGCATTTGTTCGCAAGTGAGGCGCCGATGCGTGTGCGGGCACCGGCGCCGGGCGGGCTGGCGGCGGGGGAGTTTGGGCTTGACTGGATGGGGATTGCGCGGGATAAATGGTGGGTTTTTGTGGGGGCAAGCGGGTTTTTGCGGGAGCGAATATGAAGACTTTTTTGGCGATTGACCTTGGGGCGGAGAGCGGGCGCGGTGTGCTGGTTCGGCTGGACGGGGGGAAGGTGGCGATGGAGGAGATTCATCGATTCCCGAATCGGCCGGTGCGGTTGGGGGGGACGCTGTACTGGGATTTTCCGTTTTTGTTTGCGGAGATCATCGAGGCGATGAAGGTATGCGCCGAGCGTCGCGTGGAGCTTGAGGCGATCGGGATCGATACGTGGGGGGTCGACTTCGGGCTGCTGGGGGCCGACGGGAAGTTGTTGGGGCTGCCGGTGCATTACCGGGACGGGCGAACTCAGGGGATACATGATTATTCCGATGCGATCATGAGCCGGCAGGAGATATTTACGTCGACGTCGTGCGAGCCCTGGGCGATCAGTTCGCTGTTTCAACTGCTTGCCATGCAGAGGGACAAGTCGCCGATTCTGGCGGCGGCGAAGACGTTCTTGAACATGCCTGACCTGATCAATTACTTTTTGACGGGCGAGAAGGCTTCGGAGAAGACGATTGTAAGCGGCGCAAATCTGATGAGCACGCAGGGCAGGTGGGCGGACGACGTGATCGGGCGGTTCAATCTGCCGGACATTTTCGGTGCGCTCAACGAGCCGGGCACGGTTCTTGGGCCGCTGAGTGCGGCGGTCGGCGAGCAGGCGGGCCTGGGCGCGATACCGGTGGTTGCGACGTGCGGGCACGATACGAGCGCGGTGGCGGCGGCGGTGCCGGCGGCGGGGGAGAACTGGGCGTTTTTGAGCTGCGGGACGTGGTCGATTCTGGGGCGGCTGCTGGATGAGCCGATTACCACAGAGGAGGCGTTTAAGCTGGGCTTTTGCAACGAGTACACGCTGGATGCGTGGTTCATCTGCCGGAATATCCTGGGCTTGTGGCTGGTGCAGGAATTGCGGCGCAAGTGGGATCGTGGGGCCGATCCGTGGGACTATACGCGGATGACGTCGGAGGCGAGCAAGGCGAAGTCGATCGGGATGATGAACGTGGAGGACGGCTCGCTTATGGCGCCGGCGGATATGGAGCAGGCGCAGTATGATCTTCTGGCGTCGATGCAACAGCCGAAGCCTTCGTCGCGGGGCGAGTTGATTCGCTGTGTGTTGGAGAGTCTTGCTCTTGAGTATGCGTACCGGCTTCGGATGATCGACGGACTGACGGGACGGAGGACGGAGACACTGTTCATGGTGGGCGGGGGGATCGCCAATACTCTGCTGTGTCAGCTTACGGCGGATGCTTTGCAGATACCGGTTTATGCGGGGGCGGACCAGTGCACGGCGCTGGGCAATTCGCTGACGACGGCGGTTGGAATGGGGGTATTGAAGGGTGCGGGCGAGATACGGCAGGTGATGCGGAACAGTTTTGAGTTGACCTGCTACGAGCCGAGGGACGGGCATGTGTGGGCTGAGAAGCTTGGCAAGTACAGTCAAATCAAGTCGTTAGACAGGAGATAGAGACATGTCACAGGCAAAGAAACTGCCGTCAACACGGAAGAATACCGCGCGAGTGGTTACGTTCGGGGTGTGTGCGACGGGCGATCCTCGTATAGATCAGGCGTCGCGGGACCGGGCGGCGAATATCGTGGAGACGATTTCGGACGTGATCGCCGGGCGTGTGGCGATGCCCGACGGGGCGGCGGTTAACGTTGTATGGAGTCCGCTGCTGATCGACGGGGAGAAGCAGGCGGACATTGTTGGGCGGCAGTTTGTCGAGGCGAACGTGGACGCGGTGGTTTGCGTGCCGGACACGTGGGCTTTTCCGCAGCTTACGCTGATGAGTTTGCTTGCGCATCTGCCGGAGCGTACTCCGGTGAATATTACGTGCGGCAACAGTGCGCCGAAGCCGGGGGTGGTGTTTGCACACGCGGTTAACGGGGCGCTGGCTCAGTCGGGTCGGCTGACGCATTTGAACGTCGGGTCGTGGCCTGACACGGGGGCGAGTCCGACGCCGTCGGAGGCGACTGTGAAGGCGCTTGTGGACTGGTGCTATGCGGCTCTGACGTATGCGGGTCTGAAGGGCAGGCGGGTGGTTATCTTCGGGCACGATTCGATGGGCATGGAGACGGCGCTGTCACATGTGATTGCGACGCGGCGAACGTTCGGCATAGAGATAACGCGGCTGGATATGAAGCTGCTTGCGGACATGCTGAGCAAGGGTGCTTACGACGAGAAGGAACTGCGTATGCTGCGGGCGTGGTTAGGGAAGAACCTGGGCAATCGGATAGATCTTTCGCAGCCGCACGCGGTCAACAAGCTGGATCAGTCGCTGGCGATGTATTTGATTATGCGCGATCTGATGGCGGACGTCGGCGCGGTGGGGGGCGGGTTCATGAACCAGCTCGAGTGGGGCTCCGATGCGCGGGGCATACCGCTGCCGATCTGCGATATGGCGGAGTCGCTTTTGAACTCGACGTTCGATCATAACGGGGAGAAGGCGGCGATACCGTTTGCGACGGAGGCGGATACGCAGGGGCTGCTGACGATGCTGTTTATGAACTGGCTGTCGCGCGGCAATCCGCCGCTGTTCATGGATTTCCGAAAGGTGTGGGAGGCGGACGAACTTGTGCAGCTTGCGACGAAGCTGAAAGTTACCGCGGGCAAGAGCGCGGTTTGGGCGCGGAAGGGGCTTGTTGACGGGGACAATTCGGGATCGGCGAGCCTGAACTGGGCGGGTCGGCCGGGGGATTCGGTGAATGCGATCATGAAAGAGGTGTCCATGCCGGCGGCGGAGATGTATTACTTTCCGGGCGGGGGCAACAGTGTTACGTTCGTAACGCCGGGCGGCATCGAGGGCATCGCGGGGCGATTGGCGTACAGCGATTTGTGCGGGATGTTCAGTATGGTGTGGGATGAGGCGTTTACGGTGGACCTGCCGAAGAAGCTGGCGGACGCCATTGCAAACAGCTCCAACGTTACGTGGCCGCATACGTGGGTTGTGCCGAAGTACGCGTCTATGGCGGAATACAAGCAGTATGCGCCGGCGAACCATTTTCATATGGTGTGGGAGTTGGAGGTGGCGCGTTTGCAGTACTGGATGGACCTGGCGAACGTGATATCGGCGGCGCCGTGGCAGGAGCGGCCGGCGTTTATCGAAGGCACGGACCGGCCGATGCCGCTGATGTATCTGATCAATGGCGGCGAAAACGAGACTAAGCGATTGCGGGCGCGGGGAGTGTAGCGAAACGCAATAGCGCGTTGACAGGAAGACTATGAGTGGAGTGAGGCACCAATCGGTGTGGCGAGTCCTTGTCTGGCGATTCGTTGCCCTGTCGCGCGCGTTTCTGCACCGTCGCAAGATCGCCACCTGGATACTTGCAAGCTATCTCTACTGGATCATGCAGGCGGACTCAGTCCTCCACCTGATGCGCGATTCAAACGCCCTTTTTCAGTGGTGTTCGATACTCGTTTTGCTGCTGTGCCCGATCTTCGTTCCTATACAGTTGGTTGGCTTTACCTTCATGGCGTTCTTCTTAAGAGGACCTGAAGGATTTTTGCCGCGGCTCGGGTGCGTGCTGCTTATATGGGGCTTCGCAGCCTTCGTCTTCGCCCTTGCGTACGTGGTCGTCATGCTTGTTGACAAACTCCTGGGCTGCCTTGCGGCAGGATATCATCCCAACGGCGGTCCGGACGGTAAGAGCGAAGTCACGTAGAAAAAAAGAAGAGGCAGAACCGCGGGACGAAACCCTTTGGGCAGCCTCTTAAGGTCCTTTTGTTGGAGGTTGTGCGATGGCAAGTCGGTTGAGTGTTTGCGTGCTGCTGGTTTTGGTGCTGAATTCACTTGTGTTCGGTCTGGGCAAGGGTGCGCTCGGTGGTGAGCGGTATCGGGTTGTGGTTTCGACGGATATCGGGGGCAGCGATGAGGATGACATCCAGTCGATGGTGCACTATCTGTTATATTCCGATGTGTTCGACACGGAGGGCCTGATCTCTTCGCCGCCTCATAAGGGGCGCGCGGCGGACATTCTGAAAGTGATCGATGTTTACGCAAAGGACTACCCGAAGCTGAGGACGCATTCGGAGAGGTATCCGACGCCGGAGTATCTGCGGTCGATTACGAAGCAGGGTGCGATTGATCCTGCGCCTGAGGCGGGCTACAGCGAGGCGACGGAGGGCTCGGATTGGATCATCCGGTGTGCGGGGAAGGATGACGCGCGGCCGCTGTATGTGCTCGTATGGGGATCGATCACTGACGTGGCGCAGGCGCTGCACGATGCGCCGGCGATCAAGGAGAAGATTCGCGTTCATTTTATCGCATCGTGGAATCAGCGGCAGGATGAGAATTCGTTTCGCTACGTCGACAAGCATCATCCCGACGTGTGGATGATATACAACGATACGACTTTCCGCGGGTGGTATATGGGCGGCGAGCAGGGTGGCGACCTGGGCAACCGCACGTTCATCCAGAGCAGTATTAAAGGGCACGGGGCGCTGGGCGATTATTTTGTGCCGCTGTTGCGCGGCCAGATCAAGATGGGCGACACGCCTACGGTCGCCTGGCTGCTGCGCGGCACGCCGGACGATCCAACAAAGGAAAGCTGGGGCGGTCAATTCGTCAAGCATCCCGGCAGGCCAAACTGGTGGATCGACAACCCGGACGGCGCCGTCAGGGAGGCCGACAGGGCCGGCGCCAAGACCGTAAACAAGTGGCGGACGGACTACCTGCGAGACTTTGAGAAACGCATGGATCGCTGCGCAGGTCCCAAATGACTACACAAAATACCAGTGTGCTCAAGTCGCGCGGGCACCGTAATCTCTTGCAGATTGGGAATCGATTTCTAATTTGCAAGACTTTTTCGGCAAATTCTCGGCTCGGCTTGATGTATGCCGCCGGATTGCTGTCTCAATTAACTTCGCCGGTGCTGTTGGATGGCGGTGGCGGATTTGGTATAATCGCTATCGTATCGGAAGAATGCTTGGATATTACAGGTCTTTAAATTTTGGAGGTGTGGCATGCGCAGGGTCGTTTTGATGGTTCTTGTGGTCTGTGCGACGGTTTCGGTATTTGGGGGGTCGGCGAGTGCTCAGCGTCAGGGTCGCCAGCGTGTTCGGCGTCTGCCGGTTAGCGAGTACGTTGACAAGATGAAGGGCGGCTGGATTGGTCAGATGGCCGGCGTGGGCTGGGGCGGACCGACGGAGTTCAAGTGGCAAGGTCGGATCATTCCCGAGGATCAGATGCCCAAATGGCGTCCTGAACTGATCAATCAGTTTGGGCAGGACGACATCTATGTCGAAATGACGTTCATGCGGTCCTTAGAGCTTTACGGGCTGGACGTTTCGATCCGCCAGGCGGGTATCGACTTTGCCAACAGCGGCTATCCGCTGTGGCACGCCAACAAGGCTGGTCGCGACAATTTGCGGAACGGCATCGCGCCGCCGGACAGCGGGCACCCGGCGTTCAACAATCATGCCGATGACATCGACTACCAGATCGAGGCTGATTTCTCCGGCCTGATCGCGCCCGGCATGCCGAACATCGCGATTCTATTGGGCGAGAAGTTCGGACGGCTGATGAACTACGGTGACGGACTCTACGGCGGTCAGTTTGTCGGCGGCATGTACTGCGAGGCATTTTTCGAGACGGATATGCTCAGGGTTGTTCGTGCGGGTCTGCGGTGTGTGCCGGAGGGCAGCCAGTTTGCCGAGTGCATCCGCGACGTGATCAACTGGTACGAGGAGAATCCGGACGACTGGGAGAAGACGTGGCATCTGATCGAAGAGAAATACCAGAAGAACCCGGAGTACCGCAGGTTTTCCTGCGACAAGGGGAGCTTCAACATCGACGCCAAGATCAACGCCGCCTACATTGTCATGGGGCTGCTTTACGGCAAGGGCGACATGGACCAGACGATCATCATCTCGACGCGGTGCGGGCAGGACTCAGACTGCAATCCGTCCAATGCGGCGGGCGTTTTGGGCACTGCGATCGGCTATGCGGCGCTGCCGGACAAGTTCAAGAGTGCGCTCAATCCGGAAGGCAAGTTCAGCCACACGCCGTACAACTTCCCGACGCTGATCTCGGTGTGCGAGAAGGTCGCCCGCGAGGCGGTCGCCAAAGACGGCGGTCGAATCGAGAAGGACGGCGACGGGCAGGAGGTTTTCGTGATACCGGTTCGCAGGCCTCGTCCTTCGGCACTTGAGCAATGCTGGGAGCCCGGACCGATCGCCGACAGCAAGTTCACCGAAGAAGAGATGGCGAAGATTACGATGGGCGCCACTGACATCAGCGCCGCACTGAAGAAGGTCGCCCCCGGCTGGTCGGTCGCCAAATGCGGGCACGATATGAACCCCGGTCTGCGCGAAGAGCATGCCGGGCGCAAGAACGTCTTGATGACTCACCCGCTGAACCGAACGGTGCCCTGCGTTCTTTCGAAAACTGTTGCCGTGCCGGCGGGCAAGAAGACGAAACTGAGCTTTTGGGCGGGTCATCATCCCGGCGGCGAATGGGACTTGATCGTCAAGGTCAACGGCGACGAGCTGATCAAACGCGTCATCGGCGATAAGACCGCAACGAACAACTGGACCTTCGTGGAGGCGGACCTCTCGAAGTACGCCGGCAAAGACGCGAAGATCGAATTATTCAACCAGGCCAGCGGCTGGGCCTGGGAGGCGGGCTACTGGGACTCCATTCAGATCGTCTCGCAATAAAGAAAATGTAAACGGGTGAATGAACGTTGAAAGGAATACCAATGTCCAGTGAAACATCAATGACGCGCCGCAACATGCTTGCCGTCACCGGTGCAGCCGCCGCGGGGCTTTCGGCGATTGCCGGCGCACAGGAACAACGCGGAGTGAAAAAGGGTCGCATCCAGCAGTCGGTGTGCAAGTGGTGCTACGGCAAGACGTCGTTCGAGGACCTTGCGGCGCATTCGGCGAAGATCGGGCTCAAAGGCTTCGATCTGGCCGGTCCGAACGAGTGGCCGACGCTGAGGAAATACGGGCTTATCTGCACGATGACGCCTTCGCACGGGATCGGCAAGGGCCTCAACCGAATCGCCAATCACGACGAGTGTCTCGGCCAGATACGCAGGGCCATCGAGAACACCGCCGACGCGGGATTTCCCAACGTGATATGTTTCTCCGGCAACCGTGCGGGCATGGACGACGAAGAGGGCCTCAAGAACTGCGAGATCGGCATCAAGAAGATCGTCGGCCTGGCGGAAGAAAAGAAGGTTACCGTCTGCATGGAGCTGCTCAACAGCAAGCGCAACCATGCCGACTACATGTGCGACCGCACGCACTGGGGCGCCAAGCTCGTGCGCAGGGTTGGCTCACCGCGATTCAAGCTTCTCTACGACATCTACCACATGCAGGTGCAGGAAGGCGACGTGATCGCGACGATCAAAGAGTATGCCGACTGCATCGGCCATTACCATACGGCGGGCGTGCCCGGCCGCAACGAATTCGACGAGACGCAGGAACTGTAC
>JAWLHD010000115.1:0-9664 GCA_041690555.1 Anaerohalosphaeraceae bacterium | reverse complement strand
GAGGTAGCCGATGTCAACTATCACAAAGAAAGAACTCATTGAACGAATAGCCGAGAACACACAAGCCAAGCGGGTTGTTGTTAAGCGCATCGTTCAATGTTTCCTTGATGAAGTGGTTGCCGAGCTGGCGAAGGACAATCGGCTGGAGTTTCGGGATTTTGGAGTTTTTGAGACGAGAACTCGGGCGGCACGTGTGGCGCAGAACCCGAAGACGCTTGAACGGGTGCCTGTTTCCGCCAAGCGCACGGTCAAGTTCAAAATGGGGCGGCTGATGAAGGAGAAACTGGATTCGCTTGTCACTGCCGGCGACATGGATTAGCAGATGGCATTTGCTTTTTCATCAGAAGCAATGGAGCACTGGCGGATGTCTCGTCTGCAAATCGCAAGGGGGTGTGCAGTGATCGGTCAAAGGAGTCTGTGATGGCGGAAGGAACGGTCAAATGGTTTGACAAGAAGAAGGGTTACGGTTTCATTTCGCACGAAGGAACCGTCGACGTTTTCGTCCACTACACCGGCTTTGGGGACGACAACCTGCGGACTCTGGACGACGGCGATGCCGTAACATTCGATGTTGTTCAAGGCGAAAAGGGCCTGCGAGCCGTCAAGGTCAGACTGAAGGCCCCGCGGCGAATCACAGCAAAGACCTTACGGCAAGAGCATGACGATTGAGGGCATTTTCATCTTTCGCTGAGCAGCCGCCCGAAAGGCGCCAGCAATTCGTATTTGTTCTGCCAGGTTGTGTATATTATTCCAGTGGCGCCGGGAGTCTCGTCAAGCGCATTGAGCCAGTCAGCCGGGTTTTCCAAAGTGTTGCCGTCATAGTAAGCTCCTGCCAGCGTCCTGAAACCCAGTGAAGAGAAATGCGCCAGACTTTGGCGTCGTTTGGCATGGTGCCAGCAGACGATTGCGATGTCCTTCGGAACATGTTTCCAGGAGCCGGTAAAATCACCTTCCACGAGGTAGTAATCGTCACGAGCGTTATGATTCGGGTCGAGCATGTCCGACCAGATCAAGACCTCTGCATCTGGGTTGTTGGTTCGCAGTATTTCATACTGTCGCCGGATGCAATCGCCAAGTATCTCCGCCATTGACATCCCACGCCGTCTGCATGCCTGACATGCACCGCCGGCACGTATCTCGTCCATGCTGAGAAAGTACTTATTAGCGTTTAACCTTTGGTGCAGCAGCCTGGCCTCCTCAGCCCATACTTCGTACAACTGCGGCTCCGACATGCAAACGCTCACCTGGCCGCGATTGATCGACATACCGTGGTAGAAACTCACGCGCAGCCGGTCCCCGTCGCGCGCACCGCCGCCAGGCAGCATTTCAATTGACGGTCCGTCATGATCGAAACGCCAGTTTCGTCTCGTATCCACCGGTTCAACGTAATCAAGCCCTGCACGGAGCACCTGCCCCGTACCCTCATTGCGAACCACAATCGGCGTGCCCGGGCGCCGCAGCACGTTAACCATACCGACCTCCTCTATCCTGAGATCGTCCACCCAAAACCTCCCCGCTTTGCCGCCCCAGCAGCCCGCGTAAACCCGCACAGTATCATACTCAAGACTGTTGAATCCCAAGGTTATCTTCCGCCACTCCGTCGTGGCCGGCACCCGCGGATCAAATGGCGCAATGTAGCGGCCATCTCTTGTCAGAACCGTCACCCTGAAACACCCGTTCGGCTCCAGTCCATCGGTCTTCACCCAGCATGTGACGCGGTAAAGCCGGTGTGGCCGCACCCTGATCTCCTGCATCACCCGCCCGTGTCCGTGCGCAGCATCGCCAAAGTTTTCGAATCGAAGCGCGGCAGCCCCCTCTTTGAACACGACCGTATCCACGAAGCTCACCTCCCCCGGCCTGTCGTGGAAGTTGAACCCCGAAACCCGCGTACCGTCATGCGACTCCATCCCTCCGTTAACGAACCCCACCGACGCATCCGGCGCGAATTCGGCCGTGCCCGCCTTCACCACATACAGCGCATCCTCGACAGGAACACCAGCGGCCAGTTCCCTGTTATGCGCCAGAACGCTGCCGCCATATCCCACCGAAAAGATCAGTGGAATTAACTCCACCGCGTGGGCATCGCAAATCGCCTTGACACGATCCAGCCGTCTGAGATAGGCATCGCTCTGCATGCTCAGCCGGTCAAGCCCGCCGCTGAGCACCATCCCGTTAAGGCCGGCCGCCGCAGCAGTCTTCACCTTCTCGCCAATGTCGATTACATCGGCGTCATTGCCCAAACCGCGGCTCATATAGAACCAGCGAAACGCGTACTCTTTGCCGCCCAATGCATCGCCGTTAAAAACCGCAGCCGCAACCAGAACTGTCGTCAGCACATACTTCATTCACCCATCCTTTCCATGTAACATCTGCGTTTGCAGCAGCCTTAGATGCACTGATTATAGCCGTTTCCCCTGCCGTGGGTCAACGGCGGTGCGTGGCGAAAGTCCTCGCTACTTGCGGTCAGATTTCTGTCTGCGCTGCTTTTCGTCCATATCTATATTCCAAATATAGCGCTGCGTACGATAGACTACCACGCAGATCCCAAGAACAAACGCGATGAACAGGTATGGAAGCGTCGCTTCAATCAAGCCGACGCCGAAGAAAGCTATCACGGTATTGATGATGATGAACAAGAGCCGCATTTCTGTTGGTCCTGTGCGCAGATAGGTGATCTTGAAGTCGCCTGTCGCGCCGAAAGATAGAAATGAATTGATCATCAGCGCTCCCATTCCGAGAGACATGAACCAGAACAGCGTCCGGTCGATGCCTGTGAACAGAAACGACCAGCCAATGAACACCGAACACATGAACACGAAGTCCAGAAAGTGATCCATGTAGAACCCCCAGCGAGGAATGCCAGTATCGCGGTAGCGCCCCAGGGCGCCGTCGAAGCAATCTGTGAACCACTGGAGAACGAGTATAAGTGATGACGCATGAAGCCATCGCAAATTGTCGGCGGCCAGCATGCCGAAAGCAATCAGCCCGGCCGACCATGGGATCGTCAAAAGAGTCAGATGATATCCTTGAATCCATTGCGGAAATTTTGGCGTCAGATACTTTATAAAACGCTTTTCCGGCGCCGCCAACAAGGATTTTAGCGGCATCTTTTTGTCTCCATTGAATTGATCGCTCATGGCGTTGCCTTTCCCTTGTACAACATACACCGTAATCCACCGCAAGCAATGTGCCAAACCGAGAAATAGCATTAACTTCTGCCGGACCCGCGTTATCAGGTACATTGCGTCCTCAGCAGCCGCACAAACATCCATCCCGTGCGGGCTGAGCTTGCACAAAATGCGGTCCGTGTACTGGTTCCAGCGTCTCCCTGCAATATACGGGCGCATTATGCATCAAACAGCGGCTTTTCGTTTGCAGGATGTATGCCGGCGTGTTAAGATAGATATGGGAATGCAATCGCTCCGGGAGCAAATATGATAGCTGGACTGACCAATCCGAGCCTTGATTGCAGGGTGTTAGTGCTCAACAAGCACTATATGGCGGTGCGCGTCATCGGGGTGCGCCGAGCATTTTCCTTGCTTTTCAAGGAACAGGCGGAGGTCATCGCGTGCCAGGAGGGTAATTACTGCAACTACGACTTTCGCTCGTGGCGGCAACTGAGCGCAGCCAAAGAAACTTTTCGGATGCACGACGGCGATTGGATTTCGACGGTTTCATTTGATATTGCAGTACCCAGGATCATACGGCTGCTGTTTTATGATCGCCTTCCTCGCCAGCCGGTCAAGCTTAATCGCCGCAATATCTTTGCGCGGGATCGCAATCTTTGCCAGTACTGTGGCAACAAATTCCCTCTCTCGGAGCTGTCAATCGATCACGTGATTCCTCGGACTCTGGGCGGTAAGTCTGTTTGGGAGAATGTCGTCTGCGCATGCACCAGGTGTAATGTCAAGAAAGGCGGCCGCACTCCCGCTCAGGCTCACATGACTCTCATCCGCCAGCCCGTGAAGCCCAAACGCAACCCCGTGATTCACGTCCACCTCAGCCATAATCGCTACAGAAGCTGGAAGCAATTCCTCAACAATGCATACTGGTCGGTCGAATTAACCTGACGACGGCTCGGCTGCATACGGCAGTGAAGAGCTTTGGCGGAACTCTTGACCATGCGACAGCGCGGAATAACCATAATCTTTGAAGATGACGAGATTGTCGTAATCAACAAACCGGCAGGCATCTCCGTCACGGGAGACCGGTCCGGGCAAGATCATATTCTGCACGTCCTGGGCGAGCAATTGGGCATGGCCCAGGGCCTGCGGCTTGTACACCGCCTCGACAAATTCACGTCCGGGGCGATGATACTGGCCAAGACACGCGACGCACAGAGCAAATACAGCGAGCTTTTTGCGAAAAGGCTGGTTGGCAAAACATATCTGGCGCTGGTTGCAGGCAGGGTGAGTACATGCAGTGGTACAATAACGGCGCCTCTCGCCCAGGATCGGCATGATTCGCGGCGCGTTCGGATAGATCCGAAACGGGGCAAGACAGCGGTCACCGGATATCGACTGCTTGCTGACTTCGGCGGCATTGCCCTGCTTGCTGTAACCCCGAAGACCGGCCGGACTCACCAGATTCGAGTGCATCTGGCTTCGATCGGTTTGCCTCTGGCAATCGATCCGCTGTATGCCGCCGACCGGCCGATATTCCTTTCTCAAATCAAGGTCGGGTATCGTACGAAGAAGGACAAACCCGAATCGCCGCTTATCGATCGCCTGACCCTTCACGCATACGAACTTGAAGTGCCCTGCCGCCAGGCACAAACAAGAACATTCGTGGCTCCGCTCGACAAGAAATTCGCGGCCGCCGTCAAGATGCTGACCAAGTACAATCCCCTTGGCATGAAAGTGTTCGCCGATCCGAGTACACCAGCCGCCCTGCTGGCGGGTGAACCCGTCTGAACGGTTTATCGCCGGTATTCATACGCGGCGGCTATGCTTTTTTGTTGACTGCCGCGGTGGTCTTCAGTTACACTTCTGTTCCTGTATTCAGACACAGATATTCTGAACGAGTATGCCCATGAGCAATATAACAACGAGAGTCGGGCTGGTTGGTTTCGGCATTGTTGGAACCGGTGTGGCGGACCTCCTGCTGAACAACGCCGAACTAATACGCGCCAAGACCGGCGTTGATATTGAATTGGCGACTGTGGTTGACCTTGACACGGAACGCCCTCGCAGTGTGAAACTGCCGGCAGGACTGCTAACGAACGATCTGGACACGCTCCTCAATGACAAGACGATTGACATAGGCGTTGAGCTGGTTGGCGGCACGACTTTCGCCAAAGATCTGCAATTGCGGATGTTGGCCGCCGGAAAGCACGTGGTGACGGCCAACAAGGCTCTCCTGGCCGAATACGGTGCCCAGCTCAATGCAGCCGCCAGACAGGCGGGCAAGTGCATAGCGTTCGAAGCAAGTTGTGCCGGCGGCGTCCCGATAGTTTCCGCTCTCCGCAGCGGCCTTGCCGCAAACCGTATAGACGCCATCTACGGCATACTCAACGGGACGTGCAACTATATTCTGACGAACATGACGCAGAAGGGCCTGGATTTTGAGACGGCGTTAGGCCAGGCTCAGGCCAGGGGATATGCCGAAGCAGACCCCACGCTGGACATCGACGGCTCTGACAGCGCTCACAAGCTCGCCATACTCGCCGGCCTGGCGTTCGGATGCGAGATAGAGCTTCGCGACATCTACATCGAGGGAATTGACAATATCAGCATTCACGACATCCGTTATGGACAGGAAATGGGGTATGTCCTGAAGCTCCTGGCGATCGGCGAGCGCAACGAGGAGGGAAAGATCTCACTTCGCGTCGCGCCATCGTTTGTCCGCAGCGAGGATTCACTGGCGCGGGTTGATGGACCGTTCAACGCCATCAGCGCGTTCGCTCACGCCGTGGGCCACACAATGTACTACGGTCGGGGCGCAGGTATGATGCCAACTGCCAGCGCGGTTGTAGCCGACATCATAGAAGTCGCTATGGGCAACAGTCTTCGCGTCTTCAATGGACTCCGCGTTCTGCCGCGAGCAGGCACGGAACCGCTGATCAGCAGTATTGACGCACTTCGCGGACGATTCTACATCCGCCTGATGGCCAGGGACGAACCTGGTGTCTTCGCAACCTACGGCAGGATCCTGGGCGACAACCGGATCAGCATTTCCGGTGCGCTTCAGCATGAAGGCTGCGGACCCGACGACACCGTCCCGGTCGTCATCACCACGCATCCGACCGAACAGAGACACATGACCGCTGCGCTGGACGAATTGGGCAGGCTTGACATCGTCAGCGGACGCCCGGTCTGTATTCGCATTGTCGATATCCCGGAGGACCGGGACGCATGACCAAGTACGCCATCATCATCCCGGATGGGGCTGCTGACTTTCCGCTGGAGATATTCGACGGCAAGTCCGTCATTGAAGCCGCCAACACTCCAAACATGGATGAAATCGCAGTTCATGGCAAACAGGGCATAGCGGTCACTGTTCCGCCGAGCCTAACACCCGGAAGTGACGTCGCCATGATGAGCCTGCTCGGCTACGACCCGCTGCGCTACTACTCGGGCCGCGCCCCTTTGGAAGCGGTGGCCCAGGACATAAAGCTGGGTTCCAACGACTGGGTGTTCCGCTGCAATCTCGTGACAGTGGCCGATGGGAAAATGGCCGACCACAGCGCCGGACATATTTCCACCGAAGAGGCGACCACGCTCATAGAGGAACTCGCAAGGCATCTTGACGCCCGCCATATCCAGTTCTATCCCGGGCTCAGCTACAGGCACTTGTGTGTCATTAACGGCATTACGTTCAAGGTCGATACCACCCCGCCGCACGATATCATCGGCGAAAAAATCTCGCGGCACATGCCGCACGGCAAAGGCGCCGACGTACTGGTCAAGATCATGGAGGCATCACAGGCGCTGTTCGCCAACCACGATGTCAACAGGGTTCGCACCGACCTCGGCGAAAACCCCGTCAGTTCCGTCTGGCTTTGGGGGCAGGGTCAGAAGGCGATACTTGAAAGGTTCAGTACGCGGTTCGGCCTCAAAGGAGCAGCAATAACCGCCGTAGACCTTGTAAAAGGCCTGGCCAGGCTCATCGGCTTCGATCTGATAGACGTCCCGGGCGCCACGGGCTATTTCGACACCAACTACAAGGGAAAGGGCAGCGCCGCCGTGAAAGCGCTGGCGAAGTACGATCTTGTCGTCGTCCACGTCGAGGCCACCGACGAGGCAGGCCATGCTGGCAATGCCCAGATCAAGAAAAAATGTCTGGAGATGATCGACGAACACATCGTCGGTCCTGTCCACAAGGCCCTCAAGAAATACGACACCTACCGCATACTCGTCATGCCCGACCATCCCACACCGGTCCAGACAAGATCGCACACCGCCGATCCCGTGCCCTTTGCCATGGCCGGCCACGCCGTCCAGGGCGTCCTTCACAAACCCTTCTGCGAAAAGAATGCTTACGAATCCGGCTTCCGTGTCGATAACGGCTTCGAGATGATGGAATATTTTCTGAAAACGTGAGCAAACCCGGAGACCACTACTTAAAACGCAGCCCAGATGACTACCGCCCGCCCTTGCCGCCGACCGAACCTATGAACTCATCCACCGTAACGAGCTGCTGCTGGCCTGTTTCCATGTTCTTGACCGTCAGGCGATTTTCCGCCAACTCCTCACCAACGATTACCGCATAGCGGGCATTCAGCATTTGCGCTTGTTTCATCTGCTTTTTCAGACCTGCCGATTTGTACGAGAATTCCGCACAGACGCCGGTGCGACGCATCTCGAAGGCAAGCTCAACAGCCCGATTCACAAACTCATCCGATACAATGGCGACGTAATAGTCGACCTGCCGGGTTGAGAGCATCTCATCCTTGAGCATACCTTTTTCCCGCAGCAGAATTTCCAATACTGCATCGCCCATGCCGAAGCCGGTCGCGGTAACGGGCGGTCCCCCGAAATCCCGCAGCAGGTTATCATATCGCCCGCCGCCGCAGACGGCCCGCAGCGTCGCCGCCCTGTCATATATTTCAAATACGATACCCGTGTAATACGCAAGACCGCGCACGACGCCGATGTCGAAGGAAATGTAATCGCCGACACCCATAAGGCTGAGCAGGTCGAAAACACGCCGCAGGTCGCGGATCGCCGCATCACCCTCCTCATCAAGATGAGCCGCGTTTCGCAAATCGTCAATAGTCTCAGCCGCCATCAGTTCGCCCACACGATGCCGGACAGCATCGTCGCCGATGCGCTCTTTCAGCATGGCCTCGAAAGCTTCGTCGGGAAGCTTGGCCTTCTTGTCTAGAACCGCATACACTCCGTCGAGCTGGTCGATTGCCAATCCCGCGCTCTTCAGCAGCGCCGCGAGCATCCTCCGGCTGGATATGCGAACCACAATGTCCCCCGACGTCAGTCCGGTGGAGCGCAGGTAATCAACGGCAGTGAAAATGACTTCGGCGTCGGCAAGCACATCCTCCACGCCGATAATATCGACGTTCCACTGGAAAAACTCCCGGAGTCTTCCTTTCTGCGGCCGTTCAGCCCGGCACAGCCGCGGAACGGAAAACCACTTGATCGGGCGCCGAAGCGCGTTTATCTGCTGATTGACCATGCGCGCCAGGGTCGGTGTGATCTCCGGGCGGATCGCCATGTCCCGGCCGCCGCGGTCCGTAAACGAGAACAACTGAGAGGCAATCTCGTCGCCGCTCTTGATCTGATACATTTTGAGATACTCGAAGACAGGTCCGTCATACTCTTCGAAGCCGTTGCGCAACGATGCTTTCTTCCAGCCATCCACAATATAGTTGCGGACCGCCATCTGCGGCGGATAGAAGTCGCGTGTTCCCTTGACGGCCTGTATCTTCATAACATATTCTCATCGCCCGCGCAGCACGCGTGCGCCTACTTCTTCAGTTTCTTCTTCTTCTTTGTCTGGAGCTTCTCAAGCACCTTCTCGCCGAACTTTATCTTCATGTACTCTTCCATCTGCTCGGCGCTGGTGAAATGCAGCTCATAATCGTACTCATTGCTTGTACGGTCGCAATCATCCGTCTGGTATTTGCGGCAGATCCGCGGGCGCTTATCGTAAATGAGGCAGCGATAATTCACAGGCGAAAGATGCTTGCACTTGTTAATGACGTTAAGATACCAGTCGCCCTTTTCCACGAACACGGTCACGTCCTCATGACACAAATACCACCGAATGTCATCGAAGTCGCCCCACTCTTCGGGTGTATCCAGCGGCAAAGCGAAGTAGCGGCAGCACAATCCTGTACACTTATCGCATCGGACTCGCGATCTCTTTTTTGTTTTGGTCACTCTTTGCTCCATGATCTGCACGGCTGATTTCAGATACAAAGGCCGCATTATAGAGATTCCACCGCCTCCGTCAAGACAAAGAGCACGTTTTGACAGGCTGGCGCATTCTCCGCCAGCTCAGCATCCCAAACCCGCCCCACAGTGACCTTGGAGAGCAAAACCGTTTCGGCAGAGGCCGAAATTGAAAACCACCACCTTTTTGTGTCGGACACCCGTGACAAGTGTGCGAGATTTTATTCTGGCGCGATCTTATTCCTGTCTTTACAATGACTTGCGGCAATGATGCCTTAGGAGTTACGTCATGAAAGACACACAGGTAAGTGCGG
>JAWLHD010000114.1:0-9697 GCA_041690555.1 Anaerohalosphaeraceae bacterium | reverse complement strand
GAAGGCCGGTTGAACATGCCAGGATTTGGTCTCGCACACTTGGCCATGCCCAACGATCTTTTCCGCTTGCTTCGGCCGCTGCCAGGTGCTATTATGGTCCTATCGAAACACTCCGTTTCGTTGAGGAGAAAAGACCATGAGACCGTTCCGATTCGCACTTGGGGGGCTGGTGTGTGCTTGTCTGCTTCTTTCTGGCCTGGCCGGCCGGATACAAGCCGAGACCATTGCCGTAGATCTGATCCTGTCCGAACCAGACTCCCAGAATAATCGCCTCGACACAACTCTCACTGTATACACCCTTCTTGGCGCAAGAAGCGACACCGACACCGCCACCGTCACAGGCAGCATCACAGCCAATCTGGGCGTTTACTTTGACCGCTCCACCTTCGATGTCGCAGATGTAAACTCCCTCGAATTCACAGGGGGCTCGATTAAGCTCAGCGATATGTCCTTCATCCTCAACTACGGCACCTTTGTGGGCACAATTCGGGCTTCCACCACCGGAATTGCCGCAAGACCTTCCAGCCCGTGGGGTCCCGGCACAGTAGATCAAACGTACTTCAACACCGCCGACCACTCCGTGCTGCTCAACCAGGGCTCCGTTACCGCCTACGGCACCGGCCTGCTTGCAAACCTCTTTGAGCCTGTAACAGTTTCCTTTGCTGACGAACCGATCGAAGCATCTGCCGATGCCGTCGGAACGGTTGCAGTTTTGCTGGACCGCATCGAAGGTTCCGAGTTGGTATACCGCGTCAATCTGATCCTGCCCGTCGCCTACGACGAATCCGTACCGGTCGCTGACGGCGTAACAGCCTCAATAGCTGGCGGCGGCGTCATCGCAGCCGCGGGCGAATTCAGACTGCCCAAATGGTGTCGCCTTCGAGCCGACCTCACCGGAGACTGTATGGTCGACCTGTACGACCTGATTGCATTCTGCGAACAATGGCTGACCTCCAGCGAGGCCCAAACCTGTCCGCTGTCCGCGGATCTGGCCGGAGAGGATTGCTTCGTCGATTGGCAGGATTTCACCGTACTTGCCGGTGAATGGCTCAAACAGGAATAATGTACCTGCTACGACCCAAAAAAAAGAAGCCCGCGCGACCCACACAGTCTAACGGGCTTCCACCGCATTATTTGAATTGAATCTTACTCTGTCTGTCCTGCCCCGGCGGCGGCGTGCATACAGCCCGAGACCACATGCATCCCGCACCCGTGAGCCGCCTTCGGCGCCGTCATCGGACACCCCGCCGGCTTGGCCTCTTCACCCTTGGCCTTGGGGCAGTTCTCCCTCACCGGACATGTCTCGCAGCAGCCCGGCTGTCCAACCCTTGGACAATCGTCCTTCAGGGGACACTCTTCGCAACACGCCGCCTCACCCCGGGGGCAATCGCCGGTAACCTTCGGACACGCATCTTTCGGCACACCGCACGCCGCCTCGCCCGCATGCAGCGGACACGAACCCTTACCTGCGCCCGCTCCGATCACCAGCGCCACACCTGCCAGTAACCCAACAACCAGAACACCTGCCATTAAGCGTCTCATAAAACCTCTCCTTTAATGTGGAAGAACAAATAGAATATCACTCTAACTTAAACCATCGACTATACAACGCTTCATCCGGCAAAATGGTTCAGTAATTTTTCGGACAACAAACACCTACTTAAAGAGAGATCTGGTCGCCTGCCTCACTGCCAACCCCATGACCGGTCGCGCATCACTGGACGCCGCCTCGAAACAGAGCGCAAAAATAACCCGCCCGGTACACCCTTTAGCTACCCGGGCGGGCTTGATTGAAAAACTACTCTCTCTCCGCGCGTACACGGATCAATGGTGGATCGACAGGATAAGACGAATAATTTGCCGTTTTTATTGCAAAAAACAAAGTTTTTGACCCGGCGCCGCCCCAGCCCTATAATGAGTCTGTTCCAATGCCCGTTTGAGGATGAGACATGCTCACTATAACAATAACCGCCCTCATTGTCCTGATACTTGCTGTACTTGGGCTGCTGGTCTGGCAGATCCGCCAGAATCTCGCCGCCCGCGAAGACTTCATTCGCCAGACAGCCGCCGTAAACCTGCTCCAGCAGCAGCTCGAAGCCATCCGCCAAAGCCAGTTAAAGCATACCGAAACACTCGAAAAAAGCCTTCAAACAGGTCAGCAGGACCTGTCGCAGCACCTGCGAACCAGCCACGAAACGCTAAACAAGCTCCAGAACCAGATCGGCCAGCTCCAGGGCCAAAGCACCCAGATGCTCCAGCTCGGCGCCGACGTCCGCAGCTTGCAGGACATCCTCAAGAGCCCCAAGCTCCGAGGCCAACTGGGTGAACAGTCCCTCGAACGCCTCCTCGGCGAGATACTCCCCGCCGCAAGTTTCAAGACGCAGCACACCTTCAAAAATGGCAGAATAGTCGATGCCCTCGTCAACATGCCCGATTATGCCGTCTGCGTGGACGCCAAGTTCCCCCTGCCCGCCTTCGAACGAATGATCAGCGCCCCAACTGAAGACGAACGCACTCGCCTCCGACGCGCGTTCCAGGCCGACGTCACGAAGCACATCGACAAAATAGCCGCCGACTACGTCAACTGCGCAGAAGGCACCCTCGACTTCGCCCTCATGTACATCCCCGCCGAAAACGTCTACTACGAAACCGTCATCCAGATGAACGGCGACAAAACAGACCTCCTCCGCTACGCCCTCGACAAAAAAGTCATCCCCGTCTCACCAAACCTCCTCTACGCCTACCTCATGACGGTCGTCATGGGCCTCCACGGCCTGAAAATTGAAAAACAGGCCGAACAAATCCGCGAAAACCTCAAGAAAATAGCCGCCGCATTCGAAACATTCGCCGCAAATTTCGACATACTCGGAAAACACCTCAGAAACGCCCAATCCCAATACGACGAAGCCAACACCAAATTGAACAAACTAACCACCCACCTCGATCAGATCAGCGGCGATCATAACAATGAGCCATGAGTCCGTTTCAACGACAAGAGCAATAATCATTGAAGGGCTTCAAATGAGAAGTGAATACAGCAGACGCACATTTTTGAAGGCTGCCGGCGCCGGGGCGGTTTCGTTGTCGCTTTCTGGCTCCGCCGAATCGCAGCTCGCCGCATCCGCCCGACATACCAACTCGCGGCCAAACATCCTCATCATTCACGCCGACCAGCATCGAATTGACTGCTTGGGCGCTTATGGCAGCCAGGACGTCAAAACCCCGCATATTGACGCACTGGCCGCCGACGGCATACGCTACGACAACAGCTTCTGCTGCTTTCCCGTATGTACGCCCTCGCGTTACTCGCTTCTGTCCGGCATGTACGTGCACGATCACGGCGGCTGGACCAATCACTGCGGCATCCCGGCCGCCACGGCCACATTTCCGCGAATCCTCCGAGCCGCCGGCTACCGCACCGCCGCCGTCGGCAAAATGCACTTCACGCCGACGTATCTCGACGTCGGCTTCGACGAGATGCACCTCGCCGAGCAGGATGGCCCCGGCCGCTGGGACGATGACTACCACCGCTACCTCATGCAGCACGACCTCGTCGACCGCAACGACCTCGAAGACCAGCGCAGCGAATACCGCAAGCGCGCCCCGGACGAATACTGGCAGACCTTCGGTGCAATGGTCTCCAACCTCCCCGAAGAACACCACCCCACCACCTGGACTGCCGACCGCGCCATGGAACAACTGCAAACCTGGACCGCCGACGGACCCAACCTCCTCATGGTCGGCTTCATAAAGCCGCACCACCCCTTCGACCCGCCTGCGCCGTGGGACAAAATGTACGACCCCCTCGCCCTGACCCTCCTGCCCGGCTGGCACAGCCAATGTATCGATCACGATCTTCAAATGAGCCGCGGTTACTTTCCCAACGCTGACCTCACCGAACCTGCCCTTCGCCGCATCATGGCCTACTACTATGCAACCATCTCGCAAATCGACCATCACGTCGGCCGCATGATTCGCCTGCTCAAGGACAAGGGCCTCTACGACAACACCCTCATCGTCTTCACCTCCGACCACGGCGAATACATGGGCCATCACCACATGATCCTCAAGAGCAACTACCTCTACGACCCCCTCGCAAAGGTACCGCTAATCGTCAAATACCCCAACAGTCGAGACGCCGGACAAACCACCGACCGACTCGTCAACAACATCGACCTCGCCCCCACCCTCTGCCGCGCCGCCGGCTGCAAACCCGCCCCCGCCATGCACGGTAAGGACCTCGCCCTCGACACAACAGGCCACGACGTCATTTTCTCCGAAACCCACGGCGGCCGACAGGTCATGGCCCGCACAAAGACCCACAAGCTCATCCTCGCCGGCCCCAAAAACGCAAACCTCTTCTTCGACCTGCAAACCGATCCCCAGGAAATGACCAGCCTCTACGAAGACCCCGCATATGCCGACATCATCGCCGACCTCGAAGCCAGGCTGGCAGCCTGGCGCCACATAGGCCCCGTCCCCAAACCCCTCACCGAAGGCCCCCGCATAACCGGCCCCAACGTTCCCCCCGCCGACGAAAGCCACCGACCCGCTATCATCGAATACTATGAAAAAAAGATGGCCCAACTCCAGCAAAAAGACGCATGACCACACTTTTTTCCAAAGCCCGACTGTGCTACAATCCAAAGGTGGCACGGGCATCATGCTCGTGGTCTTGAGCCTCACAGACTAATGGAAAGGAACACGTGATGAAAACCCGCATCAACCTCCTGGCAACCCTCGCCCTGATCCTCATAGCGACACTGACGCTCACCGCCGCCGCCCAGCGCCTCGAAATCAACACCCCGGACATCCTCGGCTACCAAACCCTCAAGTGCGACTTACACATGCACACCGTCTTTTCCGACGGCGTCGTCTGGCCCACCGTCCGCGTAGACGAGGCCTGGCGCGAGGGTCTTGACGTAATCGCAATCAGCGACCACGTCGAGTACCAGCCCCACCGCAACGACATACCCACCAACCACAAGCGCCCCTATGAGATCGCCACCGGCCGGGCACGAGAACGCGACATCCTCCTCGTCCGCGCCGCCGAGATCACCCGCGACACCCCGCCCGGCCACTACAACGCCCTGTTCCTCACCGACATCGACGCCCTCGACACCGCCGGCAAATCTTCCCTGACAGGCGCAGCCGCAAAAGAAGAAGAGTTCCTGATGCAGATGAAAGCCGCCAAAGCCCAGAACGCCTTCGTCTTCTGGAATCACCCCGACTGGAAGGCCCGCGGTGGCGGCCGAGTCTGGTTTGACATCCACACCAAACTCTTCGACGAAGGACTCGTACAAGGAATCGAAGCCGTCAACGGCCCATACCTCCACGTCGACAGCCTCAAATGGGCCGCTGAACGCAACCTGACCATAATCGGCAACTCCGACGTGCACCAGCCAATGGATCCCCCAACCGTCGATCGCGCAAATCACCGTTCCATAACACTCGTGTTCGCCCGCGAAAAGACCCTCGAAGCCGTCCGTGAAGCGCTGGATGCAGGCCGAACAGCCATCTGGGTCGACAACCGTCTCATCGGCAAACCTGAATACCTCGCCGCAATAGCAATGGCTTCTATCAAAGTCGCCCCGCCCCACATGACCTATCGTAACACCGCTTATACAAGCGTACACAACGCCTCCGACATCACTTACGAACTCGTAAAGACCTCCGGAACCGGCCCGGCGACCATCACACTTCCCGCCCGCCAGACGACTATCCTCCGCATCCCGGTAGACAGCGATGGCAAAGCAAACCTCGGCTATAAGGTAACGAATCTCATCACCGGACCCGACTCATGCCTCACCTTCTCGGATGCATCTCTCTGGTAACAAACTGACCAACAGGAATAACTTTTTGAGGAAGAGAATCATGCAAACCAAAACAATCAATCGAAGGAACTTCTTGAAGACCACCGCCGCCGCCGGCGGACTCACAATTCTGCCGTCGGGCTTCCTGTTCGGCCAGAACGCCCCCAGCAACAAGCTCAACGTCGCCCTCATCGGCACCTGGGGACGCGGCGACGCCCACTTCGGGGTACTCGCAGAAGAAAACGTCGTCGCACTCTGCGACGTCAACGAACAGCACATCGCACACGCCCTGAAGCGATTCCCCAACGCCAGAACCTATGTCGACTGGCGAAAGTGCCTCGACCAGAAGGGAATCGACGCAGTCGTCTGCTGCACAACCGACCACACGCATGCGTTCATCACAAACTGGGCGCTGAACCGAGACATGCACGTCTTCTGTGAAAAGCCTATGGGCAACACCATCGAAGAGGTCCGCACCGTACAGGCACACTGGGCAAAGAAACGCAGCAAAATTGCCACCCAGATCGGCACCCAGCGCCACGCCCACCCCAACTTCGACCGCGTCCGTGAACTCATCATCGACGGCGCCGTCGGCGAACTCCAGCACGTCTGGGCCTGGGGCAACCGCCAGATCCGCCGCTCCGGCTACCTGCCCGCACAGGGCGAGCCCCCGGCGCACCTGCATTACGACCTCTGGATCGGTCCTGTTACTTACCGTCCTTACAACCCGGGATACTTCTCCGGCGGACCCGGCGCAAACTGCCTCCAGTGGAACATGTACTGGGACTTCGGAACCGGCCAGATCGGCGACATGGGCAGCCACACAATCGACCTCGCATGGAACGCTCTCGACGCCGATCTCCCCACCACCGCCGTCGCCAAGGGCGACCCCTTCAATCCCGAAGTCACGCCCGTCGAGATGGAAGCAACCTTCGACATACCCGCAAACGACTGGCGCCCCGCCGTCAAGGTAACATGGTGCCAGGGCGGAGCCATGCCCCGCTCCCCAAAGGGCTACGTTGACCTCAACAAGATCGGCCACGGCGCAATGTTCAAGGGCACAAAGGGCTATCTCATCTGCGACTTCGATTCGCGGCTCATACTGCCCTTCGGCAACGATGCGGACATGACCTACTACAACCGCCGCGAGCCCAAAGACGTCGCCCCGCCCATCGGCCACTTCCAGAGGGAATGGACCAACGCCTGCAAGACCGGTGCCAAGACCTCCTGCGACTTCGACTACAGCGGAAAGTGCATCGAAATGATGCTCCTCGGCCTGGTCGCATACCGCGTCGGCGAAAAGATCAACTACGACGGCAAGGCCGGCAAAACCGACAACGCCAAAGCCAACGAACTCCTCAGCCGCAAGTACCGCGACGGCTGGACGATCAACGGCTAACAAAATAAAGGGGTCAGGAGCCTTTTTTGTGCAAACATGCGGGGCGGGCAGGGCGACGACAATCGCGCCGCCCGCCCCCTTTTTCTG
This sequence comes from Anaerohalosphaeraceae bacterium, assembly GCA_041690555.1. GTDB lineage: Bacteria > Planctomycetota > Phycisphaerae > Sedimentisphaerales > Anaerohalosphaeraceae > JACZKQ01. The sequence goes on along the minus strand of JAWLHD010000114.1, from coordinate 2,398 downwards.
ACAAGGAGATCAAACGATGACAGCAAGAAACAGTAAAATCACCCGCCGCAGCGTCCTCGCCTCAACCGCAATCGCCGGCGCAATGGCCGCCCTGCCGAAGATCGCCCGCGGCCAGACCGAACGCGTCGTCGTCCACGGCCGCATCAAGCAGTCCGTCTGCGGCGGCGTCCTGCGAAAAGCCAGAATGTCCCTTGACGACGAATGCGCCCTGCTCGTCAAGCTGGGCATCGTCGGCAAGGACCTCGTCGGCCCCAACGACTGGCCCACCCTCAAAAAGCACGGCCTCGTCGCCACTATGGTCCCTGGCGCCGGCTCCATCAAGGACGGCCTCAACAACAAGGCCAAACACCCCGAGTTCCTCGAAGCCTTCAAGCGAAACATCCCCGCCGCCGCCGCATACAAATGGCCCAACGTCATCTGCATGGCCGGCGACCGCAAGGGCATCTCTGACGAAGAAGGAATGGACAACTGCGCCACCATCCTCAAAGAGGCCGTCAAGATCGCCGAAGACAACGAAGTCACCATCTGCATGGAACTCCTCAACAGCAAGGTCAACCACCCCGGCTACATGTGCGACAAGTCCGACTGGGGCTTTGAACTCTGCCGCCGCGTCGGCAGCCCGCGCTTCAAAATGCTCTACGACATCTACCACATGCAGATCATGGAAGGCGATCTCATCGCCACCATCAAAAAGAACATCCAGCACATCGGCGCCTTCCACACCGCCGGAGTCCCAGGCCGACACGAACTCGACGAAAACCAGGAAATCTTCTACCCGGCCGTCATGAGAGCAATCGTAGAAACAGGCTACAAAGGCTACGTAGCACACGAATACTCCCCAGTCCGAGACGCCGTCCCGTCCCTCATACAAGCAATAAAAGCCTGCGACGTATAAGAGGGCCATCGGGTGGAAGAGCGACTTGAGAGAATCAGAGAACTCTATTCTGAACTGGTGAAGACAGGATTTCGTTTCGTTGGCACCGGGGATTTCTGCCTTCAGCACATCTACTCCGCGGTAAAGACCAGATACCCCTGTCTGTGCGAGGATAGTCTGCTTTGTTGTAAGTGCTGCTTGGGCAGTCGCGATCATACTCCGGAATGGCAGCACAGAGTTAGAACAGCATTGCACGCGTCCTTAAAGAGATCCCAGACGAACATCAGCAAACCACATCGCCGAGGCTATTGGACCATTGGATAAAGCATGACATACACTGATCTCACGGGCAAGAGAGTCCTCGTCACCGGCGCCAGCTCCGGCATCGGCGCTGCCACCGCCGTCGCCTTCGCGCAGCAGGGCGCCTTCGTCGGCGTCCATTACTTCCACACCGAAGACGGCGCAAACGCCACGCTCGAAGAAGTGAAAAAGTATTCCGACGGCTGCCTCCTCCGCGCCGACGTCCGCGACGAGACCCAGGTCGCCGAAATGATCGCCGCCTTTGTCAAACAGGCCGGCCGCCTCGACGTCCTCGTCAACAACGCCGGCACCCTCATCGGCCGCCACCCCCTCGCCGAAGCCCCGCTCGACTTCTACGAAGACGTCTTCGCCACCAACACCCGCAGCGTCTTCCTCGTCACCCGCGCCGCCATCTCCCACCTGCAAGCATCCAAAGGCGCCATCGTCAACGTCGGCTCCATCGCCGGCCACCACGGCGGAGGCCCCGGCGCCGGAATATACGCCGCCGCAAAGGCCGCCGTCGCCACCCTCACCATCGCCATGGCCAAAGAGTTCGCCCCCGACGTCCGCGTCAACAGCGTCCTGCCCGGCTTCATCGACACACGCTTCCACCACCGGTTCAGCGATGCCGCCCGCCGAACCGCCGTCGCCGAACAAACCCCCCTCAAGCGAAACGGAACCGCCGACGACGTCGCCAACGCCGTCCTCTTTCTCGCCTCCGATGCCGCCGGCTTCATCACCGGCGAATACCTCGCCGTAAACGGCGGCCTCTACATGCGAGCCTGACCCCCAACTTACGCTCATCCCCCCAGGATACGGAGCATTCACCCCCCACGCTGCCGAACACGCAGCACCTCCGGATTGATCGGCAGCTTCCTGTACGGCCTGCCGTCCCTGCCCGGCCTGTAAATCATCCTTTTCTCAGCGTCGATCACATACTCCTCGCCCCCGTCCCGTGCCTCCAGACTGTACTCCCGCCCCATCCGCATCGCCAGCAAAATCCCGAACATATCGTCCGTCGCCCTGATCCATTCACTCGCCCGCCCCGCCACGGGCGTCGCAAACACAAGCAGCATGCTCCCCACCGGATTGTACATCATGTACAGGCGTCCGCCCGTAAAAAAGCCCTCCGCACTGACCCTCGGCCGATAAGGCCAACACCTCGGCCAAACACATAACGGCTCCAGCCCCGCCTTCCGCTCCCAAGCCAATTGCTCCTCGCAA
>JAWLHD010000113.1:6139-9705 GCA_041690555.1 Anaerohalosphaeraceae bacterium | reverse complement strand
GTGCCAGCGACGTGCACATCGAGCCCTTTGAAAAGTGCGTCAAGATCAAGTATCGCATCGACGGCCTGCTTATCGAGAAATCAAACTCCCCCAAGAAACTCCAGGCCGCTATCATCTCACGAATAAAAATCATGGCCAACATGAACATCGCCGAACGATTCGTTCCCCAGGACGGCCACATCGAATTCTCCGGTAAGAAGGGCAGAGTGGACATACGTGTCTCCACCGTGCCGTCGGTCTTCGGAGAGTCAATCACGATGAGGCTTTTGGATCGCAGCGCAGCGCTCATTAGTCTGGAGCACCTCGGTATGACCCCAAGGGTGCTTTCGAGCTTCAACACCTGTCTCAATAAGGCGCACGGGATTGTTTTGGTGACCGGCCCCACAGGCAGCGGCAAAACGACCACTTTGTACGCAGCCCTTAACAAAATATATACCCCCAGCCTGAAGATCATCACAATCGAAGACCCGGTCGAGTATCAACTCGAAGGAATCGTCCAAATGCAGGTCAATCCCCAGCGAGGGCTGACCTTCGGCAAAGGACTCAGGCACATTGTTCGACAGGACCCCGACATTATCATGGTCGGCGAAATCCGCGACAAGGAAACCGCCGACATTGCTATCCGCTCTGCACTTACCGGACACCTCGTCTTTTCCACCCTGCACACGAATGACGCCGCCGGCGCGGTGACACGTCTTATCGATATGGGAGTCGAGCCGTTTCTGCTGGCAAGTTCGCTCGAAGGTGTCCTGGCGCAGCGCCTTGTCCGCAAGATATGCCCGTCTTGTAAGCAGCGATACAAACCTACCGAGAGCCTGTTGAACAGTCTCAACAACTCCATCAGCATATCCCTCGATGACGAGCTGTACCACGGACGGGGCTGCGACGAGTGCAATAACACCGGCATGCTGGGAAGAATCGGCATTTTTGAACTCCTGCGCATAAGTGAACCGCTTCGCAAGGTCATAGCCGCAAGGCCGACGACCGAGCAAATCATCGCCACAGTTGCCGACGAGCACATCAGCATGCGACATGACGGCATCGAGAAGATACTGAAGGGACTGACCAGCCCTGAAGAAGTGCTCAGGGTTACGCAGGGTGTCGACGAGGATTAGTTTGTCAGAGGATCTTAAGCCGTGGTGGAATTCTCATATAACGCAGTTAATTCGACAGGTGAATCCGTAGAAGGCGTTATTAGTGCGGCCGACAAACGCAGTGCGGTTGGTGAACTCGCCGCCCTGGGTCTCTATCCGTCGCGTCTCGATGCAAACAGCGGATCATCACGCGCCGGTGCGAGTCTGACCGACTTGCTCGGCATCGGGCGCCTCTTTGCCAGACGCGTCAGCGGAAAGGACCTGCTCGCCGTAACCACGCAGTTAAGTACGGCCCTGCGCGCGGGATTACCCGTGCTCAAGGCCATCGAAATCCTCCAGTCCCAGCAGCAGAAGCCTGCCGTCAGAGACCTGCTGGCCCATCTGGCGCACGCAGTCAGTTCGGGTGAAGCACTGTCCGACGCAATGGCTGCGCGCCCCGACTGCTTCAGCGAACTCTATGTCTCAATGGTCCGCGTCGGCGAGACCGGCGGCCTGCTTGAGAAAACCATGTCACAGCTTACAGGCCTTATCGGCAGAGACGTTCAGGTCAAGCGCAACATGAAGAATGCCGCTGCCTATCCCATCTTTGTTCTCATCGTTGGCATCATTTCCGTGATCATAGTGCTGACCAAAATCATGCCGAAAATCATAGAAACCATAAGTGGCGGTTCGGCGCTTCTGCCGTTGCCCACCCGCATGCTTATGGCCATCAGCGATTTTCTCGTCCTGTACGGCTGGCTCGCTGGATTGATTCTCACAGGTTCGATCTTTCTCTTCGTGCGATGGAAAAACGGCGAGAAGGGCCGCATTCAGTGGGACGCATTCAAACTGAAGATCCCCGTTCTCGGTTCGGTCCTGCGAACAATCGCCGTGGGCCGCTTTGCACGAACACTCGGAGCACTGACTGAAAGCGGAATAACAATTCTCTATGCCCTCAACATTGTCCGCGACACTCTCGGCAACGAGGTACTTGCCCGCGAAATAGATGAAGTAGCGCATAAGGTCAAAACCGGCGACAGCGTCGCAGAGCCGCTCGCCGCCTCCGGGTTGTTTCCGCCCCTCCTCGTGCAGATCGTCGCCATGGGCGAACAGACAGGCAAACTCGACGAACTGCTGCTCAACGCCGCCGATACTTTCGATGCTGACGCCGACGAAGCTGCAACACGATTCATGTCCGTTTTCCCGGCCTTTCTGATTCTGCTCCTGGCTCTGGTGGTCGGCTTCATTATAGCCGCGACGCTGCTGCCGATTATGGGAATGGATCTGGGCGGGGTAGGTTGAAAAACTGCCAGAAAGGAATTCATAATGAAAAGAAGGAAAAGAAAAGGTTTCACTCTCATCGAAATCCTGACCGTCGTGCTTATCATCGGCATGTTGGGCGCCTTTGTCGCCCCGCGACTGTTCAAAGGGCTCGGAAGAGCTAAAGGACAGATCGCCGTCGGCAAAATGGCAATCCTCGAACAGGCCCTTGGAAGATTCTATTTCGATTGTGGACGCTTTCCAACCGACGCCGAAGGCCTCGAAGCACTCATTATCATGCCCGACGAACTCGAAGGCAAGTGGAACGGGCGCTACTGCAAACAGAGCGATCTCCTCGATCCATGGGGCAATTACTTCATCTATTTTGAAGGCAGTGGCGAAATCGGCGACAAGGAGTATGAGCTGATCAGTCTCGGGGCCGACGGTCTCGAAGGCGGTGAAGGTGACGATGCTGATATTACCAACGATTAACTCCGTACCCCCCTCTCTCGGTGGAACAACGACTGCCGTCGGGCGCAGGCGCACACCGCGCGCTTTCACTCTCGCCGAGATACTCGTCATCGTTGCCTTGATTGGGCTCATGGCCTCAGCCGGCGGCAATGCAGCCTATACCACCTACAGACGTTACCTTGTTGAAAAGTCCGCAAGGCAGCTTTACCTGACTGCCCGCTATGCCCGCCTCTTTGCCGTCGAACGACATGCCCATTGCCGGCTCGTGCTCGACAAGACCAATCGGCGGTTCCATCTACTGGCCGAGTTATCTGACGCCGCGACCCGGGATGCTGCTGTGCTGACCATCGTCAACAGCTATGCCAAACCGACCGAATTACCCGGCCGAGTCGAGTTCGAGCAGATAAACGTGCTCAGTGGCCGCGACTCCGCCGCCGAAGGCGCCGGCGACGGAGCTATAATCACGTTCTACCCGGACGGCACCGCCGACATGAGTGCAATCCAGCTCGGCGACGGCGAAAACCACTTCTCCGTTTACGTTATGGCCGCCACCGGCAAGGCTTCTGTGCAGTTCGGTCCCGCCGACGAGGCACCGGTCGAAATTGTTGATCTGGACATGGAAGGCTATCGATGACCTGCGGCACTCGCAAATACCGGGGTTTCAGTCTGGTAGAGGTCATCGTCGCTTCGATGATACTCTCCGGCGCCGTTGTCGCGATCTGTTCGGTCAGCACCCGCAGCTTTCTCGGTGTCAAGCTCAAC
>JAWLHD010000113.1:0-6129 GCA_041690555.1 Anaerohalosphaeraceae bacterium | reverse complement strand
GCGATTACGAACTCGATTGGGATCTTCTCGACAAACAGCTCACTCTGATCGACTACATGGGTGTCGATCAATTCCTTGAACTCGGCGAGACTTCAGGAATGTGCGAGCCTGAAGGTGCCGAAGGCGTTTTACATTACTGGCAGGCCGCCGTCGTCGAGGCCGGACTTACCGGCCTCTATACCATCGATATCGCAATCACCTGGCAGGACGGCCCGCGCGTCCGGCAGATAACCGCCAGGACCATGCTCAACAGCGCCCCCACGGTGGACGAAACGCAAGCCCGCGAGGCTTCTGCTGAAGCCGAACAAACCGATACGCCTCAGGCTCGCAGAGGTGGCGGCGCCCAGGGTACGGCCGCAACGCAGGGCGGCGGTCGGCAAGGCGGCGGCGCACAGGGCACAACCGCAACGCAAGCCGGCGGTCGACAGGGCGGGGGCGCCCGTGGCGGCACACAAGGAGGTGGTGCGCGTGGCGGCGGCGCGCAGACCCAACCCCGCCAGCGGGGGGGAGGTGGCGGAAGATGATACATCGCCCCGCACATCAAGGCTTCACGCTTCTGGAGCTGCTGATCGCTTCGATCATAGGCTCGTTTATCGCGCTCGTTGCCGTGGGTGCCCTCCGCGCCGTAACAGCCGGCCGAACCCTCGTCTACAGAAACATCGCCGCTGCGGACGAAATCCGATTCGCCGTCGAATTACTCCGAAACGACTTCGAGAACATGGTCCGGGACGATACCGCACAGTCCCGCATCGTAGGGTCGTTTGTTGAGCAAAACCAGGACATGGTCAACTCACTCAAAATGAGGATCATCTCCGGCGCCCCCGCCAGACCCCAGCAGCCGGAAAGCGACATCTATGAGGTCGAGTACTTTCTCGGCGGCTCCGACGAGCAATCAATGCTCATGCGGCGACTCTGCCCCATCGTCGGGCACGAAAACACCGAGCTCACCCGAGGAGGCATACTCACCGCCATAGCACAGAACATAGTCGCATTCGAGGTCCGCTACTTCGACGGGGCCGAATGGCAGATCGAATGGCCTGCCGAGCAGAATCTGCTCCCCCAGATAGTCGAAGCCACACTGACCGCCGTTGAAATCGACCAGCACGGCCGCGCAATACCCATTACTCGCAGTATTATGGCAGCCTTCGCAAGGATGCCGGGCGCAACCCGACAGGCCGAGGCAGCACAGGCGCTGATGCAGGAGGGCCTCTGATGAACACCAGACCTCGTCACTGCCTCGCACATCGTGCCATGGTCCTCGTTGCAGTTATGTGGATCGTCGTTCTGCTTACCCTCATCGTCACCGTAGTCGCACAAAGCGGCAGGTTGGACACACATATCGCCCACATCTCTGCTGAACGCATTCGCTGCAAATGGGCCTGTCGCGCCGGCCTCGAAACAGCAGTCGCCGTCCTCGGCGAAGACCCCACCGATGCCGACAGCCTCTTTGACATCTGGGCCGACAACGTCCATGACTTCAACAGTGTCCCCCTCGATGCATGCACCTTTACCGTCGAGGTCGTCGACGAGGCCTCCAAGCTCAATCTCAATACCGTCACCCGCGACCATTTGATCTGGCTGCCCGACATGACGGAAGACATCGCCGACGCCATTCTTGACTGGCGGGACTCTGACGACGAAATCCGAGAACAAGGCGTCGAGTCTGGATACTACCTTAACCTGCCCTACGGTTATGAAGCACGCAACGCCAACTTCAAGACGGTCCGCGAGCTGCTCCGCGTCCGCGGGGTGACACCCGCCTTGTTCTACGGAGACCGCTCCCTCGATTACAGGCTGTCCGATTACAATCTCGGGTGGATTAATTACTTCACCTGCTATTCATACGACCTCAATACCGATGCCGATGGCAACGCCAGGATCAACATCAACTCCGCCAACGAGAGAAGGCTCGTGGATGGCTTGGGCATCTCTCAGGCACAGGCCAGATGGATTGTTGAAAACCGAACCTACAGCAGCGTTGCCGACCTGATCAACGACAACAGCCCCGCCGAGCCGACGACAACCTCCGGTAACCAGTCGCAGCCGCTCGATGTCCAGACCTGGTACGACATCGTGGACAAAATCACTGTCACTGATGAAACGGTAGTCCCCGGCCGGGTCAACATTAACACCGCCGGCCGTGATGTGCTGACCGCTCTGCTCGGAGGTGAAGAGCAGGTCGCACTCGACATAATTGCTTATCGTCAGGCCCTCGGACAGGGCATGACGACGCTCGGCGAATTGAAGAATGTCGAATCAATGACGCAGGACATCGCCAGCCGCGCCATGGCGTCGTTGACTACAAGGTCAAACGTATACAATGTGAAGACAACCGCCACGGCAGACGCCACAAGGATCATCAGAACTGTCGAAGCCGTAGTGGACAGGGGAAAATCACCTGCTGAAATTCTGTATCTTCGTGCGGGAGCATTCAATTGAGCACAGTAACGGAAAACGTAACGATAACTTCGGTCATCGCCGCCGCCGCCGGTCAGCGCAATCATGGTCCGTTCAGGGCCGTAATGATGAAAAAGACCCACGAAGGATTGCGGCTCGTATGGAAAACCTCGGATGACGGCGCGACCGGAGACTTCAAGACTTTCGTGGAGAAAGTCCTGCCTTCCGCTGTTTCGCCCGCTGGCAATGGCTCGGTACCCGCAGGCGTCCTTGGCCTTGACACTGCGGAGGTTGCGTTTTATCGTATCGAAGTGCCGGCCGTTTCCGACGTCCAGCTTGCCCCCATTGTCAGGATGCAGGCCGAGTCGCTGCTTCCGCTGCCAGCCGACCGAATGCAGATTGCATGGCGGGCCGACGCACCGCTTAATGGCAAACGCCGCTGCTCCATCGCCGCCGCCCGCAGCGACCAGCTCCGTAACCTGGCCCAGGACGTCAAGACAAGGACATCTCGCATCATTCTCAATGCAGAGGCCGTGGTAAAGGCTTGGACCGAACTGTTTGACGCTCCCACCAAAAGGGCGATACTCATCCACATGCGAACGCACGATACACGAGTTCTCCTGGCCGACCGCGGAGTACTGAGGCACGCCGTAACGGCCGACGTCGGCCTCGATGACATCACCGGCCCCGATGCCGCCGCCGATTTGCAGTTGCTCGTCCACGACGTGGCTAGCGCGGTGGAGCTCTTTGAAGGCGGCATCCACACCGGCACCCCCGTCTACATAATAGGCCATGACGTTGCGGCGCACGAGCCTGCTCTTGCCGCACTTGCCCGGGCGGGCATCAACGCTTCCCTGTCCAGGCCCGCCGGCAACAGACTTCGCTACGCCAGGCAAGCCCCAGGCGATCCGGCTTATGCATCGGTCCTTAGCGGCGAACAACCGGTCGAACCCGCCGACATCTGCGAATACCTCGAACCTGTCGGCCTGGCCCTCATGGCGCTCGACGGCGAGCCGCATACTCTGAATCTTTTCGATGGGCTGCTAACCGTCTCCGACGACCGTTCCGGTCGCGCTAAGCTGCAACTGATCTTCGCTGTCCTCGTGGCCGCTGTCGTGGCCATCCTGTGTCTGATTGCCTGGAAGGCCCTCGACAAGGCCGCCTTGGAAAAGCTCACTGATATCGAATTGAACAGTCTCATCGAACGGCAGAAAACCCGCCAACTCATCGCCTCACAGCGCCCCGATGTCCTTGAGATCATTGCCATCATAACCGAACGCGCACCGGCTGGAATGCTGCTCGACAATTTTGAATTCAAAAAAGGCTCGCCCGTCACAATATCCACTTTCGCCAAATCCAGGGAGGAACTTTATGAGTTCGAAAAGAAGCTCGACTCCCACAAGGATATTTCCAAAGTCAGGACCATTAATCCTACTTTGGATGAAAAACAGAATCGAATTAACTTCAAGATGGAATTTAACTACAAAAATTTTAGCGAGAAAAGATAAACCATGTTAGGCAAACTCAGTCAGCGAGATAGACGCACCATCATGTTCGGCGCCGCCGCGGCACTTGTCATCATCGGCTGGAGCCTGGGGTTGCCTTGGCTGAAGGACTGGCAGGAGACGCGAACGGCGCTTGCAGCCAGGAAGCAGCAGATCAAACTTATTGCGCCCGGAGACGATCAGGCTGCCGCGAAAGCCGTCGAGGAGCTCGTCCGAGCAGTCCCCGTCTTCGAAATGCCGCAGCGCGAAAAGGAACAAATCGTGCTCTTCAGAGATGCGTTCAGTGAGCAGTTGAAGAAGGCCGGCATCAAAGTAAGAACACTTGAATACACCGGAACTGCCGCTGCAAGGAGGGTCGGAGCCTACAGGCTTCTGCGCCTCCAATGCAGAGGCCAGTGCCAGTTGAATCAGGCATTCGATCTGCTGGCCGCACTCAATGAGAATCCTTACCTCGTGGGAGTTGAGGATATTCAGCTCAAGTGCGACCCCAGAAATCGCCAGAACGTCGATTTGACACTGACCGTTTCAACCTTCGTCAAATAATAGTCACGATTGCTGCCCAAATTTGAACAGGAAAACCGGTTATGAACACTGCACAGTCATTGAAAAAGCGGACACAGTACCTGTCATGGGGCCTCTACGCTGCCGCTGCCGTACTCATGGCCGCCACCGTCACGCGTGTCTCGGGCCATGCCGTGTCGACGCACCGCATTGCCGATGCTCTCGAACAGTGCAAGACACGTAATAAGAACGATCAGCAGCAGGCCAAAGAATTGCTGGCAAGATCAAAAGAGGCCGGAAACCGCCTCAAGAAGAGAAATGTTTTTGTGCCGCCGCCTCCGAGGCCTAATCCCCCCACATGTCAGGGGATCATCGGCAGCAGTGCTCTGTTCGGAGACAAACTTTACAAGGCTGGAGAAAAAGTCGGTGCAGCCGAAATCTTATCCGTCGGAACCACACAGGTGGTCATCAAATGGGAAGATCGCGAAATGACCCTCGTTCCCTTCGAATCCGGCTCCAGTTCTTCCGGAGGCTCGCGGCCGGCGACTGCCGACGCCCGTCCCCAAAGGTCCGAGGCGCCGGCGGGTCGTGTACCGACGCCACCAGCCGGTGCTTCCTCGACGCAGGTCAGCGCCGGCGAACCCGCGCAAGGACCCAGAGGAGCCGGCATGAATATGTCCCCCGAAGAGCGACAGCAGTTGGTGGATAGATTCAGGAATATGTCCCCTGAGGAGCGAGATAGATTCAGAGAAGAACAGCGGCAGCGGTTCGGAGAACGGGGCGGCCTGGGCACCGGTCCCAGGGGTGGTCGTGGTAGATAAAACTAAGGAGAAAGAAGTGAAAAGGGTAAAGATCATATTGGCGGCGGTTCTGGTGCTTCTGGTTGCAGCTATCCTCTTCAAGGGAAGCGGCATTGCGAGATTACTGATAGACCCCTTTACCGGTTCACAGGCCTTGGCCCAGCCGGAACAATCGCAGGCTGATCTCGCGGAAGGGACACCTGCCTTGGAATCCCCCAGCCAGGTTGAGCAGGCCGAAGACACATCCGATGACTCTGACGCTGCCGTCGAGCCCGACGATCCGCAAGATGACGATGCACAGTCAGCGGATGCCGATGACGCGGATGGTGACGCTGTCGCCGAACAGGACGAATCCGCCGACCCGATCGCGACAAGCGCAGATCCCAACCAGCAGGAAGCCGTGCAGACCGGCCCCCGCCGTGAACTCTTCGATCCCAGTGCCATGCGGCAATTTGCCGCCCAGGGCGATCCGAACAGACCCGCTATGCCTTTTGACAGGGACCGCATGAGGGACATGGGCTCTCGCACCCCCGAAGGACGCCGAGGACGAGGCGCCGATGCGCCATCACAGGGGCAGGCTGCGGGAAGCCCGGACGAGCCCATGGAAGCAATAAACCTTAATAACGTCGAAATGAAAAAGATCGTTCAGACGCTCGGAGAGTGGACCGGCAAGCCGATTATCCCGACCTCCGACGATATCATGAACACCAAAATCACGATCTACGCCACCAAACAGGTTCCGCGGAGTCAGGCAATGGCCCTCATATTGGCTGCACTAAAGGCAAAAGGCGTCATCGTCGAACAGTCCGACGACAAAATCCTGCTCAAACCGATCGCGTCCGCGAAAATCGGTTCCGTGCCGACACTCTCCCCGGACGAGCCGCTGGCACGGATCACGGACAAAACCCAGATTGTGGAAAAATTCT
>JAWLHD010000112.1:0-9807 GCA_041690555.1 Anaerohalosphaeraceae bacterium | reverse complement strand
CTTTTTTCTGGGTCGAATTCTCGCCTGCCGGCTTCGAACAGTTCATCGACCCGGGGGTTGGAATATCCGATATAATTGCGTCCCACGTCGTATTGCTCGGTTCGCCAGAGATTCCAGCCTGTGTCCGGATCGGTGCCGGTGCCCCAGGCGGCAGTGGAGGCCTGGAACTCATGCTTGCTCACTTTCTCCAGAAATGCAGACCATTCAAGCCTGCGGGTCTTCATGTCAACGCCCAGCCTTTTGAGGTCCTCCTGGAAAATGGCGGCAATCCGCGGGGCGATTGGCGAGCCATCGGGCGTCAAAAGGGTGAACTCGAATCGCACATTCGTTTTGTCGATGGTTTTGTATCGCCAGCCGTCTCTGGGATTGATGGTCCAACCGGCTTCATCCAGCAGCGAGGCCGCCTGTTTGAGATCATATTCCAGCAGTTTAACTTCAGGGTTAAACATCCATGAATTGGGATGATAGACGCCGTGGCACGGGGCGGCGAGGTTGTAGTAGACTTTTTCGAGGATCAGTGGGATGTTGAGCGCGTGAGTCATGGCCTTGCGGACCTTGCCGTCGTTGAAGAAAGGGTTGCTGCCATCCATGTTCCAGCCAATATAGCCAAAGGTCCATTGCATTCCCCATGCCTTGGCCCCCACTCTTGCGAAGGTTTCGGTGTTGGTTTCACGGGCAAACTGCTGGGCGCTAAGCTGCTCGATGACGTGGACCTGCCCCTTTTGAAAAGCCAGCAGCGCCATTTTGTTGTCGGGGATGATGCGGAAGATAATGCGCTTGAACCAGGGCTTCGCGCCCTTGTATTCATCCCATCGCTCGACGACTATACGGTCGTTTTCCTTCCATTCGACGAGGCGATACGGACCGTTGCCCACGGGATTTCGCGATTGTGCTACATAGTAGTCGCCGGTCTTGAGGTCGGGATTATTCTGCTTGTCCTTTTCGAATATGTGTTTGGGTATGATGGCAAAGTGCAGGTTCCAGAGCCTTGTAGCCAAGGGTTCGGCCTGGACATATTTTACAGTAAGGCGGTCCAGCGCGACGCATTCAGTGACAGGTTCGACGCCCGGCTTCTGGGCAAGGCAGGGAACGGCGGGATCGCGTATCTGCTGCCACGAGAATACTATGTCGTCGGCAGTGAAAGGATGGCCGTCGTGCCAGGTCAGTCCATCTTTGATCTTCAGGATAAATGTCGTGTGGTCGTCGGATTCGTCGAACGATTCGACCATTTCATCGTTGAGCATCCAGTTCATATCCATGTCGAACGTAAACGGTCCATCGTAGAGCGCGCTCTGGGCGGTCATGTCGTAAGTGGAGCTTGCGAAAAGAGGATTGAGGGTATTTGGGTTGCCGTCGAGCTGAATGAAAAGCGTTTCATCCGAAGCTATTTGTGCAGGGTCGCCTGGCGGAGGCGCCAACATGGACGGCGGATTGACTAATGGATCGTTGGCCGGATCGTATGTAGCCCCGGCGTCGGAATCTGCGGGCTGCCTCCCACATCCGGCGAGCGTCAGCAGGATCGCGAACAGCACGGCCGCAAATTGTACGGGCGATCTGGTCATGTTATCAAATCTCCATTCTTGATCCCCCCCAAACAGTCAGCATTTTGTTCCGATAATGACGCGCAGAATCCATTCCTGAATACTCCGACAGATCGGCGCCGTCTCAATCAAGCAGTTTCGAACCTCGGAGTCAAGGAAAAAGCCTCGCAAGGCGGAAAAAACCCGAGCTTAATACTAAGTCGGGTCAGACATGCAAGGGATCTGGTCTGATAACGTGAGTCAGTTCTGTTGTCCGGCAAGCAGCGAGCCAGGGACTTTCAACCGCAAAGGTTCCGTTATGGGCGCACCGCCGGCGGCTTTGCCATAGTCGTAATTAAACCTGGCGGCCAACTGCCCCGGCTGCGTGGGGCTACCCAACAGAATCTGCCGCTCCGCCTCAACGACGGAGGCCTTGCCGCCCTCCAGTGCCTTTCGAAGTCGGTTTTGCGGCCGGCTGAGAATCTCGCTTATCGCTCCATTCTCCGTTTCGGCGATGACGGAAACGAGTTGCGTCTTGCGACGTTCGTCCAAGGTCTGCTCGCCGAGGACGTAACGTTCAATCACATAGGAATACAACTGCGAAAAGCGGCGGAGAAGATCGGCTCGGCGGGCATCGGCGTTCTGGGCCTGTATCTGTTTGCCAAGAGACGACAGCACCAGCGCTTCCAGGAGTTCATACTCGACCGTCCAGTCGGCATACTGGGCGATTCTCAGGTCGGCTATCCTATTGATGAGCGCTCGGGCTTCCGGGGTGTTAATGCTGTCGGCGAACTCAACGATCATTCGCATGGTCTGGGGAATAATACCGTCGGCTACTGCCTGGTCCAGGCGGCTTATGATTCGGCGGGTGAGTTCCTCGTCACCAAGGATCTGCGAGGTCAGTTGCGCAGCTACGCCCGGGTTGGTAACGGTTTTGACCGCCCAGTATTGAACGGTTCTGTCGTTATGGGCGATCATATCCAAACCGAACGGGACGACCTCGGTAGTCCGCAGGCCGGCAGCGAGTGTAACAAGATTCAGGGTCATTCTGCTGCGACGCTGAGGATCCTGCAGTCTCGAGATATCTTCAAGAGCAACCTTAAGGTGTCTTGCCGCAGCGCCTGCAAAGGCGGCGGCATAGGGACTGGGCCCCGGCCCGCCCTTCTGAGCAAGAATTGCCTCGCGCACGTCCACGGCTCGCCAGGGGTCCGGCTCAAGGATCATCTCCGCGAAGCCATCCCGAATGAACTTCTCCCCGACGGCCTCGTCAGCCGGGCTAAGAGCGCTCTTTGATTCGAGCGTCCGGCTGCGGACAGCCTCGATATCCGTCGAATTTACCGCATGAGCGCCGGAAGCCAACAGAAGCAATCCGGCCGTTACACCTATACAAAAACTGATTCTATCAAAGATCATTGTGTGGTTTTCCAAAAACTGCGTAGTGAGTCAAAAAATCGGCACTAATTACCTATCAGATTAACCGATTATCCGAATTATGTCAAGGTAATTCATCCCCGTGAGATTGCCTGTGATCGGTGACAGAGAAATCGAATCTGCATATCGCAACAGGGTCCCATAACGGTCGCGCTTAAAGCTTCTACCCACTCTGCACATGCGTTATTGACGGGGACAGTGGTTATGCGGCCCGGCAGGTTTGCCGAACTAAAATAGTAGTTTGCGCTGCATTCAGAGCCTTCACAATAATAAATGCTGGATGGAAATGAACTTGCAAATTGTGGAGTCGGTACAACACGATTGAGGCGTCTGTCCGACCAGTTGCTGATGCGTTGGGCCTTGTGTGGAATTACCTTTGAAATACAGCGACAAAAATGGTATCGTGTCTGGTCTGACATCATCAGGAATATATCACAGTGCAAAAGATAAATTATGTATTTTTACTAACAGCTATCTTAACGACTGTCTTTCTTGGTTGCCAGCCGGGGACACGCGACGGTGCAATCTCCAACGGCAATCGTATCGTTATGGATGAATTGCCGCAGGTTGAGGCGACACCATCGGCCCGTGCTGACATCGTTGAGAAACCCGCCGCAGAAGAGGAGGCGCCAGCAGGCGATTCGCCGCGGCAGCCTGATGCGCCCGAGGTCGGCAAGCCGGTTCAGGCGGATTCTGTGGAGACAATCGCGGAGCAGTCGGGTTCGGCAGCCGAGACTCCTTTGGAGGAACCCGTTGTCGAAAACGGGGCAGACGCCGGCATAAACGCCGATATCGATGAAGAATTGGGGGATGATCTGGAAGTTATGGAGGACGCCAGCGCACCTGACAGTGACGCATCCGTTGTTAACGACGAAGCGTCGGACTTGACACTCGTCGGCGCCCGACTTCTTGCCGACTGCAAAGACCTGCTTGCCACATATGTCGACAAGCACGGCAATGTCGACTACGCGACACTGCGGCGTAGAAGATCTGAACTTTACCGTATTGTCCGTGAATTCGATAACCTTGATCCTCGAGAGTATCTGCCGTGGGGACGCAATGATAAGATCGCCTTCTGGCTGAACGCCTATAACATGTTCACGCTAAGGGTTGTTGTCGACAACTACCCGATAGAATCGAGCTGGGTCAAGGTGATGCTGAATTATCCCAGAAACAGCATCGTACACGTGAAAGACGCCTGGACAAAGAAATACTTCAGAGTGATGGGCATTGAGTACACCCTGCGTGAGATCGAGCGAGAGATTCTATTGCAGCGGTTCGAGGACCCCAGGATATGCCTGGCACTGTCGTATGCATCGATGGGCGGGGCGATGCTCCGTAATGAGCCGTACTACCCCGACAGGCTTGACGAGCAGCTCGACGACCAGTGTCGCAGGTTTCTGGCTGACAGGCGAGGTTTTCAAATCGACCACAATGCACGTACGGTCTACCTGTCTGATGTCTTCAACTGGTACAAACAAGACTTCATTGGCAAGTATGGTGATGTTCGCAGGTTCCGCGACAAGCCTCAGCCTGTACAGGCTTATTTGAATTTTGCGATCCAATATATCAGTGAGGCGGATGTGCGATATCTGGAAAGCCAGGACTACACCGTAGAGTTCCGGAAATACGACTGGCGACTCAACGAGCAGTAGAACACACCTTAGCTAACAGCAGGATCGATTTGAAGCGGGCCATGAGTGTTACCGCAGTCGGCCCTGTTCGAGAGTTTCTAAAATCAAAAAAGAGTCGACTTGTCCAACTGTATGTAGACAAACATCGCACTCGTCTTGTTGATGCTCGACAAGTACATGGCCATCGGCATGTTCGTGCCAGTTTTCTCCAGACCGATGCCCACTTAACGTCGGTGAGCCGGCTATCGCGGCTTCGGCGACGTTTCTGGTCGTGATCAATTTTATTCACAAAGGAGCACACTGATGAATGATTTTAGCAAGATTCTGGTTGTCATCATCCTGTGCACGGGCGCCGGCATTGGCTCCGCCGATACGTCGGAAGCGGCCCCCGACGCACCGGTGAAGGTCTTCATCCTGGCGGGACAGTCCAATATGGAAGGTCATGGCCAGATTCGCAGCCTCGATCATCTCGGCGACGATCCAAAGTACGGACATTTGCTCGATCTCTTGAAGAATGACGACGGCTCATGGGTGGTCCGCGACGACGTGACCATTTCATATAAGGCCCAGCAAAGAAGGGACCAGAAGGGACCGTTGACTATCGGCTGGGGGGCTTCGGCCAATGAGATTGGCCCGGAGCTGATGTTCGGCACGATCATGGGTCTGCGCTATGAGGAGCACGTTCTGCTGGTCAAGACGGCTTGGGGCGGCAAGGATGTATTCTGCGACTTTCGATCGCCGAGCGCAGGCAAGCCAACCGGAGATGAGGCGGCTCTTCTGCAAAAGGAGCAGTCGGAAGGAAGAAATCGCCAGGTCGGCGCTTACTACCACAAGATGATTTCTGAAATAAGAGAGTGCCTGGCCAACATTCAGGACGTTGTGCCCGGCTACCATGGCCAAGGCTACGAGATCGTCGGGATGGCCTGGTTCCAGGGCTGGAACGATTTTTGTCAGTGGCCTGTCCGTGTTGACGAGCAGCAGGTCGGCCTCGGAATCATCAAGGCGTACTCGCGCAACCTGGCGAACCTGATTCGCGACGTGCGCAGGGACCTTGGTGTGCCCGACTTGCTGGTCGCAATCGGCGAGCTTGGGGTCGGCGGTTACGAGATGATTAGGAGGGCCGAGGATCCCAGCGACCGTGAGGCAGTGGCTATGGTGGCGTTCCGAAAAGCCCAGAAGGCAGTGGCCGACGATACATCGCTCAAGAACGTCAGGTTCGTGCCGACGCTTGAGTTCTGGGACACGCGTTTGGAAGAACTGCGAGTCATGGCCGAACGATATGACCGAGTCAAAAAGCAGCAGAAGATTCAGAGCACCCCTGATAATGTGTTGCCAACCAAAGAATTAAGCGATGAATATCGGCGTTTGGGCGGCCATTGGTATTGTCACTATAACGGCTCTGCCGCTAATTACTCCTTGATCGGCTACGCTCTGGCAAAAGCGCTGGAGACAGATGTAAGCCTGGCCCCGACACCACCGATGGGATGGAATAGCTGGAATGCGTTTGAAAAGGAAATTGATGAGGCCAAGATCAAAGCGATTGCCGACGCGATGGTAGCCTCCGGTATGCGCGAGGCGGGCTATACTTACCTGGTCATTGATGACGCATGGATGGCGAAGGACCGAGACAAGGACGGCCGCCTCGTCGCGGACCCCGTGAAGTTCCCAGGCGGTATGAAGGCAATCGGCGACTACGTTCACAGCAAAGGACTGAAATTCGGCCTGTACGAGGATCGCGGGAAATTGACCTGCCAGCAGTTGCCGGGCAGCTTAGGCTATGAGCAGATCGACATGGAGACGTTCGCCGAATGGGGTGTGGATTACATCAAGATGGATAGCTGCTTTGCCGAGAGCAACGGGAGAATGAGTTCAGAGGACTATGCCCTCTTTCGCAAGTGCATTGAGGCGACAGGGCGTCCAATGGTTTTAAGTATCTCGGATTTCGGGAACGCCGCTTGGGCGTGGGGCGGCATGGAATATGCCCAGTTGTGGCGGACTTCAAATGACATTTATCCCTGGATGGATTCGGTTTACGCATGTGCAGAAACCTCCGCCGGGGACCAAGCCATTCATCCGGCGTTCAACGGCCTCTGGCAGTTTGCCGGTCCCGGCCACTGGAACGACCCCGACATGTTGCAGGTAGGAAACCTCAAACATATAGACGCCGACCGGCGGGATATTGCCGACCGGGCGCACTTCAGCCTGTGGTGCATTCTTGCCGCGCCGCTGATGGCGGGCAACGACCTTCGCACGATGAGTGAGCAGACGCGGAAGGTCTTGACGGCGCCCGAGCTGATCGCCGTCAACCAGGACCCGCGAGGGATACAGGGGTACAGGGTCTTCAACGAGGAAGGCCGAGAGGTTTACAACAAGCCGCTGGCCGACGGAACAACCGCCGTCCTGCTTCTGAACAAGAAACGTGATAAGGCGGATATTACCGTCCGCTGGGACCAGATCGGCCTGTCAGGCAGCCAGCCGGTTCGCGACCTCTGGGCCCGTGAGGAACTCGGAGAATTCACGGATGCCTTCACGGCCTGCGACCTGGGCCAACATGAGCACAGGGTGATCAAGGTGGGTCGAATAGGGCCGCCCCTGCCGGGGCCCGCACCCATGCCGATGGAGAAATACACGGTGACCCGTCGTGGCGAAACCTGTCTGAGTGATCTGTACTACATCTGGAAGAGGGGCAGCACGCCGACTTACGACACCGCCTATGGCGGAGGGCCGATCCAGACGGCCGGTCACACGTTTACCAAGGGGATAGGCGTGAAAGGCAAATGTGCCCTGATGTTCATGGTTAACGGTTATGCGGATCGCTTTCGGGCGACGGTGGCGATAGATAACGCCAGCCCTCAAGATGCGGCGGGTCGGTTCCGCGTCTGCAACGAAGACTTCTTCGCCAACAAGGTCCTTTGGGACAGCGGCCAAATGAAGAAGGAATCATCTCCAAAGGAGATTGACATAGCATTGAAGGGTGTACAGTGCCTCATGCTTGTCTTCGACGGCAATAACGCGCTGGGCAATTGGGCAGACGCACGTGTGTTTAATGAAAGCGGGGGCGACTGACTACGGAGGTTACACTTCGGCATGCCTATCGGAAGGAGAGTATTATGAAGAAGAGTGTATCGTTAGCAGTGATGACCCTCGTCACACTGTCCTGGACGTGCAAGAGCCAGGAGAAAACACTTGGCCAGGAGCCTCTGGAACCCGGTATCGTTGTCTTGCGTTCCGGGGGTCTGCACGGATACATCAGCTACAGTACATCCCGCCCGCCCGTCGAAGCTCAATACAATATGGGAATGGGCTTCTATGCAGCGGTCTGGCCGCTGATCGACAGGCCGCTGGCAAACTTCCAGATCGGTCTGCCCAGCGCGTGGATCACACCGGACAACTCCGACAACAAGGATAAGCCCTTGGCCCCGGTCGGCACGCTCGCCCGGGATCACTGGCCGGCGCGAGGGCCAACATGGGACAGCGTCTTCCAGACCGTCGAAGGCGGCATGGGCTACTGGGCGGGTAATCGGTTTCGTTATGGGCCACCCAAGTTCAGTATGAACGCCACACCGCAATGCTACGACTACGAGGTGGGATCGCCGGGGTGGTCATTCTTTTACAGCAGCACGGCCCTGCCGGATGATCGATTAGGCATCGCGCAACTCAGCAACCGCCTGTTAATTCCGCCGGACGCCTTGCCGTTCGAGGGCAATCCCAACGGCGCCTTTATGGGCTATACGTACATGGCGCTGCCGTTTACTGAGCCTGCCACCGGCGACCCGCCGACCGGCGATCAGGCATGGACGTGTTTCATCAGCACCGCCAACTTCAAAGGACCGATCGCCTATTATATTCCTGAGACTTGGAGCAAGATCGGCAAGCTGTTCAACTACCCGTTCATCTACGGGCGCGGACTGGATGCCCGGTCGGGCAGAATGGGCGGCGGCGCCATGGAGATCAATACGGTGCCTCGGTTCGACGGCGTCGATGCACAGGGCGTCGTATACTCGAAAATTCCGAGGCTGCAGTTCCCGGTTAATGAGCAGGGACAGTCCCTGCTCGTGCAGGATGTGATCTACTACTCCAAAGCAGCGTTATACGATGCGTTCAAGACCTGGCGTGACGGCGGCCCGGCGTGCTCCGGACAGTTTGCCGAGGAGGGCTCATGGAAGGCGACGCTGACAACGCGTACGCCGCGGTTCGACCAGAATCGCCAGGCCATAGCCGACGTCGACAAGGTCCTCGACACGAAGGTATTTGGACCCTATGTTTGGGGACTGCAGTGGAACAATGGTATGGCCGGGGAAATGGCCAATTTCCCTCAGTACTTCAAGGCTGTAGGCGATAAGCGCGTGGCTGTCCCGGCGTCGGAGGTGCCGTCCGAGACGGGACTTCTGGATAAGGAGTTCAAATTGGCAGATCGTGGTCAGCCCTACACGTCGCCCGGCAGCCGCGCCTGGACCAATCCGGGACCGGCGAAAGGCCCCTTTACGGTGACTCTGGAAGACGGTTCTCGGGTGACTTATTCATGGTATCGCTTTGTAGATCAGCCATCATTTCAGCAATACAACTGGAGCGAAGAGAAGAAGGCGAAACTGCAGGCCTTCGTCGAAGAAATTCATGTCAATTGGGCGATTGACCGCGACTACATGTCTCCGCCAAGCCGTGGAACGCTCGTCAAGCTCGACCCGAACTTGCTGGTGACGCCGCCGAAAGGCCTGGAAGTCGGCTATGTGCCGATTGTAACACGGCAGGAAGACGCCGGCGGCAAATCGTAGAGGTATTAAGATAAATCGCGAAGCAAGGAGATCATTATGAGCAACCTGCGACATGCGCCACAGGTAACGAAGGGTTGATCCTCGAAGCCCAGCTTGCGGTAGACGGCAAGACTGGTAAGTACCCCCAGTTCCAAGGCAATGTCGCCACGGTTTACAGCCACCCCCTCTGTCACGGAGGTGCCTCCAACAGCCACTATAACGGCAACGCCGAGACCTACATGGACGTCGGCGAGGCAATGGGCCGGGCAATGGTTAATCTGATTGAAACAAGCGGCAGTCCATATGGAAAACTGAATTAATGAACAGCAACTCTGGCTCTTTGCCGACCGCACCAGTGCCGCCACCATGCGTGCCAATCAATTGCGGCTGTGGTTACGAAACTGGCCAACGCCCAGTGCAACACGATCCGCCTCAAACTGCTGAAAGTTGGCGCCAGGGTTAAGGTAACGG
>JAWLHD010000111.1:0-9839 GCA_041690555.1 Anaerohalosphaeraceae bacterium | reverse complement strand
GTGGCGCTCTTTTGGGTTTTTATTGTCATGCAGCGCGTACACCGAAAAATCAATGGGAACAGAAACGGCCGATAGCACAGTTTGGAGGCTCAAAATGCGAAGCCGCAGCAAGCAGGAAACGGGGGTTGCGGGATGACCGGCAAGAAGGTGTTCATACATTGCGACGACCTGGACAAGTATCCTTATCCTGCGTCATGTCCTTTCAATACGTCGCGGGCGGGGCTTACTCGCAAACGTCTCGATTCACTGGGTCTGCTCAAGGGTAAGGACAAGGCGCAGATCGCCCCCGAGCGCGTGGATAGCGCCCTGCTGGAGACGTTCCACACGGTCGAATACCTCAAGGCTCTCCAGCGTGCGAATGTCGGTGAATTCTCAGTGGATATGCTGTACATGGGGCTGGGTACCGGCGACTGTCCGGTATTCAAAGGGGTTTATGACTACGGCATCCTCAACGCTGGCGCCACGATCACAGGCGCCAGGAAGATCATTGCCGGCGAAGCCGGCGTGGCGTTCAATCCTTCAGGCGGACACCACCACGCCCACGCCAATCGGGCAGCGGGTTTCTGCTACATAAACGACAACGTCTTTGCTCTTGAGACACTCGCCGCGGCGGGTCTTCGCCCGCTGTACCTGGATGTTGACGTGCACCACGGTGACGGTGTACAGGAGGCGTTTTATGACCGGGCCGATGTAATGACTATTTCGCTGCACCAGACAGGGCGAACACTCTTCCCCGGTACAGGCTTTCCTTCGGAAATCGGCAAAGGTGAAGGCAGGGGCTATTCGGTGAATGTGCCGCTCCCGCCCGGAACATACGACGAGGCTTTTCTTAGGGTGATTCGCAAAGTCGTTTTACCGGTCACTAAATCGTTTTCTCCGGATGTCTTCGTGGTGGAGATCGGAGTCGATGGACTCGCCGGCGATCCGCTTGCACAACTGATGCTCACCAACAACGTGTACGTCGATGTAATCGCCATGATCCAGCAGTTCGGCAAGCCGGTTCTGGCCACCGGCGGGGGGGGCTATCACATTGAGAATACGGTGCGTGCGTGGGCGCTCGTTTGGTGCGCGTTGTGCGGCGAGGCGCCCCAGCCCGATCTCACGGCCGGCATGGGCGGCGTCATGCTGGACAGCACGGAGTGGCATGGCGGACTGAGAGACCAGCCGCTGCGGCCTGATCCGGATCGGTGCGCGATGGTGGACAAGATTGTCAACGACGTTATCGACGACGTCAAGGCCAACGTCTTCGCATTCCATGGACTGTGACAAACCGTATTATTCGGCCAGACGTCTGTTTGCGATAATGTCGAGTTCCGCAACCGACGTGTAATACTCCCCCGTCACTTCCGATCGCGAAACGAGCCGGATACAACGAGCGATCACGGGCTTGTCGAAAGTCACCGTTTGCAGCGCGGTCGAATTGGGCCACCGGCCCCTGGCGGCAGGCTCACTCCATTCTTTGCCGTCCTTGCTCACGTAAAACTCATATTCGCGAATACGACCATTCTGCTGATTCTGCCGAGGCAGGTATGTAAAGCCCGCCAACTCGAACGCTGCGCTCAGGTCGATCTGAATCTCATGAGGCTGCGGATCGCGTGCCCCGCTCCAACTTGTGTGCCAGAATGTACTTGGATCATCGTCAATTGCATGGCGTGCATAGCCTTCGCCAGGCTCGAAGCTGTCCACCTTGATGATTCTCCAATTGCCCTTGGAGACGAGCAGGCCGAACTCGGCGGTCGTTTCCGGGCTGTCGATGGTGCCCCTGGCAAACGCTCTGGCTCTGATGGTGCCGGGATCGATGAGCCGGAAGGGCTCGTCGAAGAGAGTCGTGCCCGGCTTGGCCTCGGAACCATCGGTGGTGTAATAGATCAGGCTGTTCGGAGTCCGGCAGCGGATTGTAACCATTCCATCGGCATCTCTGATGATTTCGGGCGAGGTTGTCAGGGGCATGAAACGTCCTGCCGCTACGACCATGTCCTGCTCATTGGCGTCGAAGGGACGCAGACTGAAGCCATATTGATACGGCCGAGGATTGAGGCGATACTCCTCGAGCGTTGCGGGCCCGCAACTGGCGTTACCCAGGCCGGTCTGACCGTAGTCCACACAAACTATTACTTCCGGGCGAGGTGTCAATTCGTTGAGATGCCTGGCGTCGTTGAGATCGCCAGCGGTATAATGCAGGGCGGCAAACGAGACTGTCGGATCGCCGGCGACCAGTAACCCGAAACCGTCCTTGTCCAGCAGTGCTGCGCACCGCACGTCTTCGCGGTTGCCCGTTTCCTGGGGCATTGCATACGGCTCGTACTGCTCGGTTACGGTACTCTCGTAGAGACCTACGTCGGCGCTGTCTCGGCGGTCGACGTAGTTTTCGTGCGGTCCGCGCCCGTACCATATCAGGCGCTCATAGTCCGCCGGCAGCGTCATCTGAACGCCGAGGCGCGGCAGTACTCCGACGGAGCCGATCGGCACGATCAGGTTATCAACGGCGATGCTGCCGTTACCGAATACCGTATAATCACAGTTGTGCTCGAAGCCGGCCGATCTGGAGCCCATGTGCTCGTTTTTGATCGTTACGCGCACGGCATTAGAGGCGAGCTTTGCAACCGAGAAGTCCTTGACCCTCCCGGTAAGATTCATCAAGCCCGCGCGGCGGAAGCCGTCGGCAAACCACTTGTCATTGTCGGTGAAGCCCCGTTCAACATTCAGACGCGGGCCTGGCACTTCTTGCGATGCAGCGATAATCGTTCTGTCGCCGTACTTGAGCGAGCCGATCGTGCCGGTCTTCCTGTTGAATACGACGCTGAAGATATTGTTGTCGATTGCAGCGCCGTCCGGCGTTTCAGTAACGTTAACATCAGGCATCCCAGCAAGCGTCATCAACTCGGCGGGCGCGACTTCGTACGGCATGGCCAATTGTTGCCATGCAACTTCATGGCCGGCACGCGCCCATATAGCGTCTTCTTTGAGGTGCAGGCTGACTCGCAGGAAATACTCGGCGCCGGGCTTTGGCGCCGGCCGCTTCAAGGCTAAGCGAATCGATTGAGCATCGTTTGGCCTGATTGCCGGGCAATCCCCGGTGCCTGACTGGACGACCGTACCATTTTCCAGAAGAGCCCACCGCAACTCAAATCGACCAAGATCAATGAAATCGTACTTGTTGCGAATGTTGATCCTGCCAGCCAGAGCGTCTTCGGCCTCGAACGCAACATACTGATAAATCTTCTTCACCTCCCAGAGCTTCGGCGGCACGCGCCGGTCGGGATGGACCAGGCCGTTCATACAGAAGTTGCCGTCCGACGGTGTCCCGGGCGGGCCGTAGTCACCCCCGTAAGCCCAGAACTCGCGGCCTCTGGAGTCCTTCTTGCGAAGCCCCTGATCTACCCAGTCCCAAACGCAGGCGCCGATCAGCGGCTTGTATGTCTCGATCGCTTCCCAGTACTCGCGCAGATTGCCTACAGAATTGCCCATCGCATGAGCGTACTCACATACGAAAAACGGTTTGCCGTTGTCGTTCCTGCCGCGGCTGATCAGCCAGTTGACATGCGGATACATCGTGCTGTCTATATCGGCCACCGAATTCATACGCTCGTAATGGATGGGGCGTGTGGGATCG
Organism: Anaerohalosphaeraceae bacterium; assembly: GCA_041690555.1. Lineage (GTDB taxonomy): Bacteria > Planctomycetota > Phycisphaerae > Sedimentisphaerales > Anaerohalosphaeraceae > JACZKQ01. The sequence goes on along the minus strand of JAWLHD010000111.1, from coordinate 6,226 downwards.
AGTTCTCGCGTGCGTTTGGCGACAGCCTCGAAGTTGCAGCCGCTGCCCGCCTCATTGCCAAGCGACCAGAACACCACCGACGGGTGATTCTTGTCACGTTCGATCATCCGCTCCATGCGATCCACGTGGGCCCGTTCCCATATCGGCTTGTTGCCCAAGGTGCGGCTCAGGTCATAGCCCATGCCGTGAGACTCAATGTTGGCTTCATCCATGACGTAAAGGCCGTATTCATCGCATAGATCGTACCAAACCGGATCATTGGGATAGTGGGACGTCCGAACTGTATTGATGTTGAACCGCTTCATGAGCAGAATGTCTTCTATCATTGATTCGACGCTCACATAGTGTCCCGTGTCCGGGTCATGCTCGTGTCGATTGACCCCCTTGAACAGCACCGGTTTGCCGTTGATCCAAACCTGACTGTCTCTGATCTCGACCTTGCGAAAACCCGTCCTGCTCGACAAGACCTCCATGACCTTGCCCGACGCGTCGGCCATCTCAATAGCGACAGTATAAAGGTGAGGTTCCTCTGCAGACCATTTACGAGGATTTGATGCTCTCATTTCGAAACGAATCCGCCGTTCTTCTTTCGGCTCTATCGCTTGGCTGATATCGGCTTCGCCCGCCGTCACCCGCGCGATCACGGCCTTGCCGTCCCACAAGGTCGCGTTGATGAGCGGACCTTCGACTGCATGGTCGCCGAAGTTTTTAACTTTGCATGTTACTTTCATTACGCCGTCTTTGTATTGATCATCCAGATCGGGCACGATTTCGAAGTCCCGTATGTGCAGTTTCGGGGTGCTGAAAAGATACACATTTCTGTAGATGCCGCTCAACCGCCAGAAGTCCTGGTCCTCAAGGTAGGAGCCGTCGCACCAGCGATAGACCTCGGCGGCAAGCAGGTTCTCACCGGGTTTCAGGTATCTTGTGATGTTAAACTCCGCAGGAGTGCGGCTGCCCTGGCTGTAGCCCGCCATCTCGCCGTTGATCCACAGATAAAACGCCGATTCCACGCCGTCGAAGTGAATGAACACCTCGCGGCCGTCCCAGTCGCCGGGCACTCTGAAGGTATGCCGGTAAGAACCTACCGGGTTGTTATCATGGGGTATGTGCGGAGGGTTCGCCCTGAACGGATAACGCACATTCACGTAGATCGGCAGCCCGTAGCCGTCCATCTGCCAATTAGACGGCACCGGTATGGTGTCCCATGTTTGGTCGTCATAATCTGTCTTGTAGAAATCGACAGGACGATCCGCCGGCCGCTGGACCCAGTTAAATCTCCACCGTCCATTAAGCGACAGATAGTATTTTGAAGCCGTTCGATCACACCCAAGCGCAGCTTCCACAGTGGCGTAAGGCATCAGCGTCGCATGGCCCGGCTCCTTGTTCATCCCGATCATAAGCGGGTCTTCCCAGTCCGGGACATCCGCCCCAATGACGCCCGCTGAGATTAATGCCAATGCCGCCGCCAAATACAAACGCATCATTCACCCTTTCCATGTAATTCAGCAAATAAGAACTTGAAGATTGAGTAACCGCTCCAAGACCGATCAATGGAGTATGATTTTATCATGCAGCGGCATCCAAAACAACTGACTTGCGGTGGACCTGCCTGAAGGGGCGCCCTACGACTGCTTTACAACCGGCAGCGGTGGGTTCGCCGGATTTATATTTTTTTCGAAAAAAGTTGCACACGTTACTCATTACAGCAGCCAAACTTGCAAAATTAACGTCCCATAAGCGACGTAATTGCCCTTATCAGTATTGATAATTTGCTTGATTTCTCTGAGTACTTCGCTGTACAATACGGGCGTAGGAATAAGCAAAAACCTCAACTTAGGGCGGAATTACTCGATGGAGTCACCGAGAACGAATTTAGCGATCAGTGAACTAAGCTTTTCTCTGTATCAGAGGCCTCTTCATCCGGAGTTGTTCGACATCTTCGCCAAGCGGCACCTGAAGACCGAAAAGTACGAAACCATTATTTGGGTTACCGGCTGCTCGCATGTCGTAAGTGTCTTCGCAGAAGACGTCTGCCTGACTGAACTAATCAGTATACCCGGTCAGACTCTGCCCAAGCGAGGTCTTATCGAGCGGTTCAGTTTTCACGGACAGCGCAACCACAAGTGCACGCTGAGCCGCGGGATGAGCTACATGACCGATTTCCAGGTCGAGAAGATGAGCCCGAATCTCTACCGTAAGAGTCATGTCGACCTTGAGCGTTTTGCCCGCAACCGGGGCGTGTTCGTACGATTCCCGGATCTGACCGTCGGCGGGCTTGAGCCGTTCAGTTACATCGACTTCGAGGCGAGAAGAGAAGAACTCCACCTCCATACGTTTCACGCCTATCCTGACCAGGTAACAATCATCAAGACCCAGTCGCTTATAGACTTCCATTGAAATTGACCATAGTTGCCCCCCGGAATCGTTGCTGCGGCGTTTCGCCTTTGAGCTCCGCAGAACGTCTGCGCAACTCTCTTTAGCTTGTCGCCGGCTCTTTGGCCTTCTGTCTGGCCTGCTTGGCGCGCTCCTGCAGAATGTCCATCTTGGAGCGGATTTCGTGCGACATTCGGCTGTTCGGGAAGTCTCGCACGATCTGCTGGCCGGCCGTCAGCGCGTCTGTCCATTTGCGTTCGGTCACGGCAAGCGCAAATTGCACCCCGAGGTTATGTAGCTTCGTCCGGAAGACGGTGCTGGCCGATTCTTTCAGTGCCAGACCCTCTGTCGGCGTCAAATACGTGTCCAGATCGCGCAGAATCTCCAGACTGCGATCAGTGTCTTTGGCCTGCACTGCCTCATCCCACATGGCCAGCAGGTCGCGCTTTCGCTTGTCCTTGCGTTCACGCAGTTTTCGAGGCATCAGCTTGGCCTCTTCACAATAAGGAAATGCCCGGACAAAATTGTCTATCTGAGCAGCAGCCTGGCTCCAGCGGTACTGCTGGCAGAGACGGTCTATATGGGCGACAACCTGGCTGATGCGGTCTTTCTCGGTTGCATTGCGATAATTATCCGCCGTCTTCGCCAGTTGTCCCGCCAGCCCGCGGTACTTGTCCATCTGCGCCATCGTGCGGATCATTGAGTAGGTCTCTTCAAAATCGTGCTGGTGCAGCTTACCGAGAACCGCCTCCGCCAGTTCCATGCGCTCCGTATCTCGGAACGCAATTTCCTTGGCCTCATCGCTGAGCCTCACCGCCTGAGATATGCCCGACAGCAGACTGTTGTTGCGGGTGATCATCTCGACCAGATTTTCCAGTTTCTCACCATTTGACTTACTGGTCTTGATACTCTCCGATGCCAGCAGAAGCAGAGAGAAAAAACCGGCCAGCAGGGCGGTTACCAACGCCACTGCTCCGATCATCGACATGATTGCCTCAGCCGGCCACGGCTGACCGCCAATATCACCCAGGACCAGTGAAATCACGCCAGTAACCACGGCGACAAGAATGAGGCTTGCAAAAAGGAAATGCCAGGCAAACCTCCACAGAGGGAGGTTCTTCAGAAAACTCACGGCTTTCATGGTCATCGCTCCTATCCGGTCTCCACACCTCCGGAATGGTGGCTCCCCTGCCAAACGCCGCTCTCGAACCGCCCGATTCGAGTACCAAGCCGCTTCAATGATACCTGATTTCGGCCGTTCTGTCAATAATTGCGCAAAGTCCGGCAGAAACCCGCATCTACAATGCCTTTTCGCTCTTCCACTGCTATAGACGGTTCTGCCGCCGTGTTAGTTGCCTGAAACTGCCGCCGGTTACGACTTGTGTGCAGAAGAATTAAGCAGGATCAAGTGGAACACTTCAAATTAGCATGCCGGATAGGCTCCGGAGAACCCAGTTTTACCCCAAAGGATAAGCGCAATGAAATCGCCTGTCGACAGGACACCATTAGTAAAAAAAGAAAACATCAGACAACTTTTGGGGCTGCCCGATGTTTTCCGGAGGGGAGAAAACTCTTTCACTTTATACAGTCGGCACACCCGCTTCAAATACTTTAATCGTTTTTTTAGTTTCCACACCCTCGATTTGCCCGACACGGGACTTGGCAACGCAAAAACCGTGTTTTTTGCCGGTTCCGGCTGGGCTGTCCCCATGTAATTCCTGCCTGACATCCGTTTTTTCGTAACAAGTCGCAGTGTTTTTCTATGCTGAGCTGCAATTGCTGCGCATTCACAGCACGCCGCACAGACGCATGAAATATCGACGCGCACGCCAGTGAGCACAGCATCAAGACATGTGGTGGCACAAAAGGGCAATTAACGGTGCTGCAAGCACCCCTTTTCCAACGGGTTACCAATGAGGCCAGCCCTTTTTGTGCGGCCTGCGGCGACGCGCTTGAGGAAACTCCGCGTTTCCGCCCCAATGTCGCCGGCAGGTTCGCGGCTGATCAAATCTGAGGCTGCGTCCCAGTAATTGCCGCGGATCCGCAGGCGCAGCAGGTCGTTTTCGAGGCCCGCGGGCTGCTCATTTGCACGATACCCGCTTTCGACCGGTGCCGCCAGAACATCAAGATCGACCTCGCCCGTCGCCGCGTTCAGGGTGCCGCCCGGCTGAGTCTCCACCGCAACCTGGGCATTGACAAAGCGCGCCCGTTCAATGGTGGCCGCCGCGCCCGCAAAGTCGAATGCGCAAGCCATCAGAGACGGCGCCAGCGGGTCTTCTGTCGGCAGGCCCATTGCTCCGATGATCTTCGCAGTCAGTGGAAACATACTCAGCGAGGTGTCTTCGAAAAGGAGCACCGCCGTGCCGCGGAGGTCTTCAATGTTATCCTGCATGACGAAATTTACGCGACCTGAGGCTGTTCCCTGCAATGCCCTGCCCTCTGCGCCGATACCTGCAGCCACTTCCTTCACGGAGATGTTTTTTCCCTTCAGGCTTGCGCCGAAGGCGATTCCGGAGGGTCCGGCCGGATCGATTGTGGCCCATAACGAACCGCTCAAGCACCCGTTCCAAACCGTGCAGCCAAGGTCGCGCACCTCGTAACGGCGCCCTTGGACACCAATGCAGGTGTTAAGATCCTTAACGATTGCGTGCCCCCCGGCGCCGACCGACCAGCCCGCCAAGTCGGCCTTTCCGTCGACCATAAGCTCGGCCGGCCTCGAAACCGGACCCGACACCGTTCCGTACATTTCAAGCAGCCCGCCGGCCTCACACTCGTCCGGACCGCCAAGGACACTTATAAGCAAAGCTCCTTCTTCCGGTGCAACCATGCGTCTGGCCTCGACGTACAAGGCCGAACTGCCATCCGATGCGCGAATGCGTCCGCCGACCCACAGTTTCTCCCAGACCGAACCTGTTTTCTCAGCGACTATCACCCCAAGATGATCATGTCTGTACTCGGTCGCAAGCGCCGCTGCCCCCAGCAGCCTTACCGCACGATCGCCGTCCCAAAGCGAGGCTTTGAGATCATGCACCACAATTTCATTAATACGAATGTTGTCCCATGTAAATGAAGTTTCATCTTGATCCTGTGCGCGCTGCGCATCATCCCCACCATGCCGATGGGATGGGTGCTGCTCGTTACGGGCGCCGCCGACAGGTAGTTTCTGATCACTGCCATTGTTCAGCGGTGCCGACAGACGGCCTTCGTCCAGGTAAAGGTTGATGGTCACGTGATCGGCCTCCATGCGTCCCGGCTCCGAATTGAGCACATGCCGGACTCCGGACAGAAGCATGACTCGGTCCGCCGTTACCCAGTCGCGTCCGTTCAAATCGGACAGTACTATGCCTTCCAGTCGGATCGGCCTGAAGTACCTGAAGCGCACGCTTTCGATCGCCAAAACCCCCGCCCATTGCTCTTTGACATACAATTCAACCCTTCTGCGGACAGCCGCGGGCGCAACGATGTATTTGACCGTCATCGCCGTAACGACGACAATCGCCGTAGTCATCCCTACACTCAGCCAAATCCTGCGCCGCCTGTTTCTTCTCTTCGTCATCCCGTCGTCCCAACCTGCGCACCGCCGAAACGCACCGATCCGCCGTCGGGTCGAACCGTTAAGCCCAACCCGGCGACGGTCGGTCGCTTCCTCCCCTCGGCTCTTCGGGCTTGCGGCTTGCGCCGCATTGTTATTGACCTTTGACTCTTACTTTGATCGGTTTGGCCTTCTCACTTTTTGGAACCCGGATATCGAGGACGCCGTCCTTGCATGTCGCTTCGATCTTGTCCGGGGCTAATTCGCCCGACAGACTAAGATCACGTCGGAACTTTCCGAATACACGCTCGGCATGAT
>JAWLHD010000110.1:0-9862 GCA_041690555.1 Anaerohalosphaeraceae bacterium | reverse complement strand
GAGGCGGCGGTGGGATTCGAACCCACGGATAACGGTTTTGCAAACCGTCGCCTTAGGCCACTTGGCTACGCCGCCGGTATCGTCCAATGCGGACTCGCCCTTTTTCATGACCGATAATGCAGGTCATACGGGTCGAAGGGTCATTGTATACATTTTTTCGGCGGAAGATGCAACAAAAATTAAACGATAATGGTAAGGATTTCAGTGGTACGGCGGACGATGCATGCGGCCACGGGTCGATTTAATGGGTGTGAATGGAAAACTGACTGCTCCCGGAGGCGATGGCGGAGATTGACAATGGCGGCGGCGGTTGCTACAGTGTCAGTCCGGTGTGGCTGCGAGAACCCCCGGATGCATTCGTCCGTGTCAAGCTCCGTTTGCGAGATTATATGAACATACTGGGTATATCTGCGTTCTATCACGACAGCGCCGCGGCGCTGGTGCTGGACGGGGACATTGCGGCCGCTGCGCAGGAGGAGCGGTTCACACGGAAAAAACACGATCAGGCTTTTCCGATCAACGCGGTTAATTATTGCCTGGCAGAAGCGGGGATTACGGCCGGAGAGCTGGACCACGTGGTGTTCTACGAGAAGCCGCTTGCAAAATTCGAGCGGCTCCTTGAGACCTATATTGCGTATTCGCCTCGCGGGTTCAGGCAGTTTTTGATGGGTATGCCGCTGTGGCTCAAGCAGAAGCTGCATCTGCCGCGGGAGATGGACAAGGCTCTCGGCAGGCAGTTCAGGGGGCGTTATGTTTTTTGTGAGCACCACGAATCGCACGCGGCAAGTGCGTTTTTCCCGTCGCCGTTCGAGGAAGCGGCGATCATGACCTTTGATGGCGTGGGCGAATGGGCGACCGCCAGTTACGGCACCGGGCGGGGCAATAGGATCGACATCACGCATGAGATGCACTTTCCGCATTCGTTAGGACTGTTATACTCGGCTTTTACCTACTTCACCGGCTTCAAGGTTAACAGCGGAGAATACAAGCTGATGGGTCTTGCCCCTTACGGCGAACCGCAGTACTACGAGCTGATCATGGAGAAACTGGTCGATGTGAAGGACGATGGGTCGCTTCACATGGACATGAGTTACTTTCCTTACTGCCATGGGACGGTGATGACGGGTCGCAAATTCGCCAACCTGTTCGGCGGCCCCCGGCGTCGGCCGGAGGATGCCATCACACAGCGCGAGATGGATATGGCGGCGTCGATTCAGAAGGTTACGGAGGAGGTGGTGCTGCTGGCGGCACGGCACGTTCACAAGCAGACCGGTATGGTTCGACTGGTGTTGGGCGGCGGGGTGGCGCTGAACTGCGTTGGCAACGGGCGCCTGCTGCGGGAAGGACCTTTTGAGGATATCTGGATCCAGCCGGCGGCGGGGGATGCGGGTGCGGCGCTGGGTGCGGCGCTGTTTGTGTGGCATCAATTGCTTGGTAATTCAAGGATATGCGACGGCGAGGACAGGCAGAAGGCGTCGCTGTTAGGGCCGGAGTATTCGGATAGTGAGATCAGGGGGTTCCTCGATTCAATCGGGGCCGACTATGACGTCTATGATGACTGGGGCAGGCTGGCAGACGACGTGGCGGAACTGATCAGCAATGAGAAGGTGATCGGCTGGTTTGAGGGGCGGATGGAGTTTGGGCCTCGGGCGCTGGGAAACCGCAGTATCATAGGCGATGCGCGGAGCGAAAGGATGCAGTCGGTGATGAACCTCAAGATCAAGTTTCGCGAATCGTTTCGGCCGTTTGCGCCGTGCGTGCTCCGGGAGGACGTGGATGAATACTTCGACATGAGGCCCAACCAGGACAGCGCGTACATGCTGCTGGTAGCGCCTCTGCGCGAGGACAAGCGGCTGACCGACGGGGAGATGCCTGTGGCCCTGAGAGGTTTGGAGAAGCTCAAATCCAAACGCAGCGTTGTACCGGCGATCACGCATGTGGACTATTCGGCGCGGGTGCAGACGGTTGACAGACAACGGCATCCGAGAATGTACGACCTGATGTCGCGTTTCAAGGCCAAGACGGGCTGTGCGGTAATAATCAACACGAGTTTCAACATACGCGGCGAGCCGATCGTGTGCAGCCCGGAGGATGCTTACCGGTGCTTTATGGCGACTAATATGGATGTGCTGGTGATGGGCAGGCAGGTGCTGCACAAGGAGCGGCAGCGAAAGGCGCACCAGCATGACGTTGACGCGTATAAGGCGCAGTTCGAGCTGGATTAGATATGGGAATGATCGAAGTAAACTGGCGTCCCAGCCGCAAGGACCTGCAGGTGTTCGGTATTGCGGCACTGCTGGCTGCGCTGATTGCAGGGGCTTTGCTGCACTACAAGCACGGGTTCCCAGCGGTGTGGACGGCGGTAATCGTGGGCCTCGGGGCCGCTGTCTGCATCAGCGGTTTTGTTTTGCCGGCACTTGCGCGACTTGTCTACGTGGCGATGATAGGCCTGGCCCTGCCGATAGGGCTGGTTCTGAGTTTCATCGTGATGGCAGTGCTGTACTATCTCATCCTGACGCCTGTGGGGCTTTTCTTTCGCTTGATCGGTCGGGACCTTCTGGATTTGAAGTTTAGTCGGCGGGCGGAGAGCTATTGGGTCAAGCGGCGGGCGCCCGATGTCAAAAGGTATTTTAATCAGTTTTGAGGCCGTCGGAGTGTGCGATGACAGAGGAAAAGAAGGATCATGGTGCGGTCGAATTCAACAAACTGGCGAAGGAAAGGCGGTCGTCCATAGCAGCGGAGTTCTGGTTTTTTCTGCTGCATAACAAGAAATGGTGGCTGCTGCCGATTATCGTTGTGATTGTTCTGCTTGGGGCTCTTGTTCTACTGGGAGGGACGCCGATAGCGCCGTTTATTTACACGCTTTTCTGAGATTGCCGGCGATGAGACGGCTGCGGGCGATTCGGAGGCGAAGGTGCGATATGCACTTGCCGTTCATTTCTGTTTGGCTCTGGCGATTTCGAGGGCTTTTTGAAGCTTTGGTGACTCGGGCTCGATCTTCAGAGCGGCGAGGTATTGCTCAATTGCCTGCTCGATCTGGCCCTGGTCTTCAAGAATGACACCCAGGTTATAGTACAGGTCGGCGTAATCATGGATGATTTGCTGGGCCTTGCGGAAGGTTGCCACGGCCTGATCCACTTTGCCCTGCTGATATAGGATTGCGCCGATGTTGTTGTGTGCCTCCGGGTAATCCGGCTTGTACCTGAGAACGACGCGGTAATGTTCAAGGGCCTTTTCTTTTAGACCTTTCATCTGATAAGCGAAGGCGAGATTGTAACGGGCGAAGACGTGAGCGGGGCTCAGCTCGATTGCGTGAAGATTCATGGCTATGGCGGTGTCGAGGTCGCCCTGCTTGCCCATCGACGTGCCGAGTTTGGCCCATGCCTGCGAGAAGTGGGGCAGGTAGTCCCTGACGAACCGGTACTGGATTGACGCGCCCCGTTCGTTTCGCATTCGTTCGGAAAGAAACTCTGCATACTTCCATCGAATCCACCAGTCAGCTTTGCCGGCGGCTATGGCCTGCTGATACTGTATATCGATTGCGCGAAGGAGGTCGGCTGTCAGGCGCGAGCGGAGCTGGTTTTCGTGCTTCTCCAACTGGACCACGCGGCGAGCATGAAAGAGTTGTCCGGTGAAGGGCGGCTTCTTGATGAAGTCATTGAGCACCTCTTCGGCATTTGCATGTTCGTCCCAGGCTGTGTATATCAGGGCATCGCGGCATTGCTCTTCAGTTATGACAGGGTGGTCCGCGATCCGCCGCCTGGCGGATGCCGCTGGCAGAATGTCGCTGACGCGGTCGAAGAGCCGGCGGGCAATAAGATAATTGCCGGTGAAGTTAAGGTGGACGTGCTCGTGAAAGAGTTCCTTGCCGGTGATACCGTTTGGGCTCCCGGCGGCCAAAGCGGCGGCGGCATCGACGAGTTCGACAGCGTCGTTGGAGCTTTCCTGGGCGACACGGCGGATAATTTCATTGATGCGTGTATCGGCGCGGAAGCGCAGCGTGTCGAGATCGCGAGCGAGGACATAGCGGGCATGGGCTTTCTGAGTGTCGTTGATCTGATCGAAACATGCCGCCAGTCTGAAGTGCAGGTCGGCGTATGAGTCATCTATATCGGCTGCGGCGAGGTACCGCTGGATCGCATCCTGAAAGCGGGCCTCGTCTTGCAGTGCGGCGCCTTCGTCATAAAGGCGCCGCCACCGGGCCAGATCGTCCCGGGCTATTCCCACGCGGTGCAGCGAGGCAAAGGGCGGATTATCGCGGAGATTGGTTGCTATGGTCGACAACATTACTTTGGCGTTGGCTTTCAAAGCGACGGCTTTGATGTCCAGAAGATTCTTCTCGAAATGGGAATAGACGGTCGTCAAATCGTCGTCATCGTGGCGGACCTGTTTTTCGAGGAACATATCCATGCCGGTCCAGACAGCGGGGGCGCGCGAACTTCCACCCATTCGCTGAGCCAGCGTCGAGAGAAGCTGGCCGAACCGCGTGGCTTTTGACGCTATTGCCATGCGTATTATTGCGCTGTTGCGAACCAGCGGCGAAAAGACGGTGCCCGCACCGAAGGGGCCGACCACCTCGTTGTTGCCGAGGTAGACGATGAAGAGGTCGGGCTTGTGTTTTGAGCAGGCCTGCGCAATTCGCCGAACGGCGTGCGAGTTGGTGGCGACCATGGCGGTGTTGACTACTTCGAAGTTGATGTCGGGATAATGATCGGCAAGCATCACGTGGAGTATTCGGCTGAATGCGAAGGCTGGATCCGGGGTGCCCTGGGCGGCCGACTCGCCGAGTACGAAGATGCGAAACGTGTTATCGGATTTTTCGGCCGGGAAGCGATACGGCGTCGGCTCGCGGGCGATTTGCCACGGGAAAAAGAGTCGGCCGAACAAGGGGTTGTCGCGATAGACCTTCTGCCCCTGGATATTGTCTCTTAGCATGGGGCTTGAAGGGTGGCCAAAGCGGCAGAGGCGCAGGATGATTTCAAAGGATGCGAATACGGCCGCGGGGACGATGATAAGCGCCAGCAGGCGAAACAGCCAAAGACGCAAACCGGCAGTCTGTTTGCGTGAATGCGGTGCACGCGCAGCCTGTTTTGCCGTGTCGGAGGGTTGCACAGGCTGGGCATTTCGCTTTTTGCGTTTATGTCTGGACGCCATAATCGCCGGCTGGTCAGTCAGGACTTTTCTCGATTAGCTGCAGTACTCTGCGAATATTAGCCGAATCAGGCTCCAGGTTCAACGCTGTTTGCAATTCCCTTATCGCTTCTTGTTTGAGACCCTTTTTGTTCAGCATTATGCCGAGATTGCCGTGAAGCATTGCGTCGCCCGGAGAAACGGCGAGCCCGCGACGGCAGACGGCGATCGCCTCGTCGATTTTGCCCTGTCGATTGAGCATCTCGGCGAGCTTATTATAAGCGACTCCATAGGTCGGCTGCAGTTCTATCGTTTTGCTGAACCACCGCTCGGCCTGGGCAAACTCTTTTAGTCCGGCATAGGCGGCAGCGAGGTGATAACAGGCATCGTGCGAAGCGGGATAGCGGCGGAGTGCCTCCATGTACTGATCAATTGCGGCGTTTGTTTTTTCCTGGGCGGCGAGGACCTTTCCCATTGCCGTGTAGCCGCGGTGGAAGTGCGGCACGATTCTCTGGACGGCTGCGAATTGCCGGGCGGCCTCGGCGTAATCCTTGAGTTCCTCGGTGAGCAGACGCCCGAGCTTATAGCGGAGATTCCAATCGTCGGGGTTATTGCTGATAGCCAGCAGGTATTCTTCGCGGGATTCGTGCAGCGATTTCAACTCGACGGATGACTTGAGCGTGTCGACGACTGCCTGGTGGGCGGCTATTTTTGCCTCATGGTACAGTTGATTTGTAAAAGGAGGATTACTGAGGAAATCGGTGAGCACTTTTTCCGCGAGGCGGTACTGATCCCATTGCGTGTATGCCAGATAGCGGGCACATTCGGATTCCGTGGGCGGGGCAACTTCGGGTGTGGTGGTGCTGAACTTTTTTGCAATGCACGGCGTGATTTGCTCGAAGAGCGACAGCGCCAGCAGGTAATTGCCCGTGAAATTCAAGTGGACATGCTCATAAAAATGTTCGCCTCCAGTCACGGTTTTGGGGGCAATACCTTCGAGGATCTGCTCGAAGTCGACGAGCATCACACGGTTGCGACCGGTTGACGCGGTCGATCTGATGATATTGTTGATTCTGTCGTCGGCGCGGAAGCGCAGGGTGTCGTGCTCCCGAGCAAGGATATACTGTTCCCTTGCTTTCTCGAACAGACCCAGTGTCCAATAACACTGCGCAAGGCGAAAGTTGAGGTCGGCGAAAGTATTGTCGATTGCCGCCGCGGCGGAGTAACGTTCGACGGCGGCTGCGAATTCGCCTGCCTCCTCAAGGGCGACTCCCTCATCGTAAACCCGGCGCCATTGCTTCTGTTGGGCGGCAGTCAGGTTTTCCCGGTGCAGCGAGGCAAAGGGCGGACAGTCTCTTAGATTGCTTGCGACAGTGCAGAGGATTATTGATGCGCGGGCGCCCAGGGCGGTATCGCGAATATCCTGAAGGTTCTTCTGAAAGTGCGAGTACACGGTGGGCATGGCCGCGTCGGCGAGGCGGACCTGCTTGTCCAGAAACATTTGCATTCCGCCCCATGTCAGCATCTCGTCTTCCTGCGAGCGGATCGCCGCACCGATATGGTTTATCAACTGCCCCGTTCGCGCGGCCTTCAAAGCTATGGGTGCGCGGATGAGCGCGAGGTTCGCGGCCATGCCGGCGAACACCGTGCCGGGCCCGTACGGTCCGACAACTTCGTTGTTGCCGAGATAGACGACGAAAAGATCCGGGTCATGACGGGCGCAGTCCCTGACAATCGGCAGCACGACGTGGGAGTTGATTGCGGTCATGCCGGTGTTGATCACTTCGACGGACACGTCGGGGCAGCAATGTCTCAGCATTGTCTCGAGGATGCGGGCGAACGAGTACGAGCCGTCAGGAATGCCCTGTGCCGCCGAGGCGCCGCAGACAAAGATGCGATAGGTGTTGCTGCCTTTGGAGGGGATGGTAAAAGGTTCAAATTCGCGTGCGAGATTGCGGTGAAAAAAGCGCCAACTGAATTTTGCGTTGTCGACATGCCGATCGAAAGCGTCGCGGCGATATCGTACAATTGCACGGGTCGGATGGCCGTAGCTAATGAGGCGAAGCGATAGTTCGAGCAGTCCGAGCAGAAGCAGACAGCTCAAGAAAGCAGCGGTTATGCGAAAGGCCCAGAGTCGGTTCCGAGGTATGGCGGAACGCCCCGGGGGGGCATCTTTGGGTTGCGAAGTCGGAGCTGACGTGGTCTTTCGAGTGTGGAAGGCTGATTCGCGGTGTGGTGATCCGGTGCTTCTGCGTCTTGCGGGTCGGCGGGTCATACGCTGCGTGCCTCCTGGACATGTGGCCACGATGCGGCCTTGCACGACCGGATGGATAGGGCACACGTTGTGGAGGATGGAGAAGGTGCCATGTTGCCGCTGCGCGCACTCAATTTGCGTGCGGTATGCGCGCACCAATATCCCCCCACGCCTGTCTTTGACGACGTCATCGCACTATGCCTCCTCTGATGCGAAACACGCCCTTAATTGAAAACACCTGCGAGTAAACAGCGCAGTTATAGTGTACGACATCCAGCGGGATTATGCAACTACATTAATCCGGCAAGAATCAGTATGCGTTTGCATAAGTTGACAAGACGGGTCCGTACAATGGCGATGGGTGACTGCGAGGCAACGGCCACCAGGTGCCTGGCAACGTCGGCGGGGGAGAGCATCTGCCTCTTGTGCGGGCGCTGCTTGTAGTTGTCGAAGAATTCGGTGTCGACGCGGGCGGGGAAAATGGTGGATACGCGAATGCCGTATTTGCGCAGTTCCCAGCGGACCGAGCGGCAGAAACCCGTTACGCCGTGTTTGGAGGCGCAGTAGGCGCTATAGGAAGCGGCGCCGAACAGTCCCGCAATGGAGCAAACGGTGATCACATGGCCGCGAATAGCTTTGGCCTTCATGAGTCGAACGGCTTGGCGCGTGCAAAGAAAAACGCTGGTGAGATTGGTTTCCATGACCGATTGCCAATCTTCGGCGTCGATGTCGGCAACCTCCGATTTCAGTCCTCGACCGGCGTTGTTGACCAGTATGTCGACCCGGCCGAAGCGGTCCTCCACCTGACGGAACAGCGCGGCTACCTGACCCTCGTCGGTCACGTCAGTCTGAACGCAGAGACACTTGTCATTGAAGGCCACGATCGAATCGCGCACCTCCGCCAGCCTTTCCATACGTCGAGCGGCCATAACCACCGTGCTGCCCCGGCGGGCGAACTCGACGGCGGCGGCTCTGCCGATGCCGCTGCTGGCGCCTGTAATGACCACAACCTTTTTACTCAAGTCGACCATCTTGTTTCATCCATTCAATCGTGTCGGCGATGGTTTGCTCGAAGGGTATCTGCGGGCGCCAGCCCAAATGCTTAAGTGCCCGCGAATTGTCAAAATACCTGAACTTAAAGGCAGAGTCAAGATTGTCAGCGGTCAGGGCAAGCTTGTCTTTCTTACAGCGTTCGATAACGAGCAGCAGGTTGAACAATATGGGATTGAGAAAGCGGGGCATGGTTATACGTGGGTGCCTGACGCCCGACAGTCGAGCAATGGTTGCATTGATATCCCGAAAGGTCAGATTGTAGCCGCTCAGAAGATAATGGCTGCCGGGCGGCCGATTCTGCAGGATACCTGCGATGCCTCTGGCAACGTCGCGAACATCGACGATGTTGGTGCCCCCGGGCATGTTGAATGGGATTCTCCCGTTCCTGACCGCATTTATAAGTCGCGCGGAATTCGTGACGTCACCCGGGCCGAACATCAGGCCGGGATAGACGGTTGCAACATCCATACCCTGTGCGCGGCTCCTGGAGACTTCCTCATCGGCCAGGTGCTTGGTCAGCATATAGTACTTGCGGCGGGCGGTCGCGATACGCCAGTCGAACTGGAAGTCTTCGTCCACGGCCTTATCGGGATCATCGCCATAGCCCAGAGCGGCGACGGAACTGACGTGCAGGACGCGCCGAACCCTGTGCTTGGCGGCGGCTCGCAGGACATTGCGGGTGCCGTCGACATTGACGCTTTGAAGCAGTGCCTTGTCCTTGACCGAGAAAGACACTATTCCCGCCAGATGCACCACGCAATCCATGCCCTCAAAATCGCTCGAGATGGCATCATAGTCGCGAATATCGTGACCGATGACATTCTCAAAGTGGCCCGCACAGGGCGGAACATCGCCGCAACTGAGGTCCATCAGCTTCATATAGGGGTGTCCGAGATCTTCGGCCAAAAGTTGGACGAGGTGTCGCCCAAGAAAGCCGTGTGCACCGGTGATCAGAATCCTTCTGCAGGTCATGCTCTATCGCCTTGCCAGAGACACCAAGTATGTATAGCCGCGGGTGGATTATAAGGGCGACATCGGCTGCCGGCAAGAATCTCTACAGCGTATCGCATTCCGTTGCTAACCTCCGTGTATACAATGAATTACGTCAAACTCATGTATCCCATGCCCCAAAAGAATAAGCAACAAGAAAATCGCATAAATACAAAAAAAACAAGACCTTACATAACGAATGTGCCGCCTCGCGACTTTTAAGGGAGGCGTCAAACAAACAAACCCAGCCCCGGCAAAACCCCGATATCCCGCAAAAACCCTTTTCTCTCATATTGCCTTTTGATCCGTGAACAGGTATCTTATGCCCTGTCAAGTAAGGCAAACAAACACCATTACAAGACCAAAAGGGGCATTTTATGAGTATGTTAATGGCACAAACCCTCGTTCGTGTAGTAATTATTACGGTCATTCTGA